>JABFSY010000450.1 GCA_013140395.1 Cyclobacteriaceae bacterium | reverse complement strand
GTTATGGGCGTGGTGGGTGGTGCCGTGTTCCCTCCTATCATGGGTTATGTGGCCGACAAAACAAGTGTGGCAACGGCCTACCTCTTACCCATCATTTGTTATTTCATGATTTTCCTTTTTGCAGTCAAGTTCTACAAGCCGCAAGCAAACAAGAGTTAGAATTGATAAGCGATGAGTGCGTTGAGAGCCATCACGGAATCTTCTGTCTTGGCGACATTTAAGAACTTGAGCTCTCCGCCTATTTTAAATCCTTTTCCAATAGGTTTAAGATACAAGGCAGACGCCTGAAACGTGGCATACGAGGTTTGGCTGTTTTCTGCGAGACTGCCCAGCACGCTCGTCTTTGACGTAAGAACTGTAACTCCGGTGCCGGTAGAGATAAAAATGTTTTTGTAAATGTGCATTCGAATCGTTAGCAAAATAGGAACGGCTGCTAAGGAAACTTCAGCCGTACCAGTAGGTGTCTTGCGCGAAGCGGAATAAAAAGTATAGTAGCCCGATTCGAAGCCCAGCGCCAGTCGATGCTCCGGTTCCCACATGATTCGGCCATTAAAGCCAAGACTATTTTCATCTACCACGTCAGCTCCAATCCGCAACGTGTTGAAGTAATGAACAAATCCTACACCTGCCGAAATGGAATAACGCGTAGTGCGTGCAGACCTAGATTGGCTGAACGCATGAGAAGATGCAATACTAAGGCTGATCAATAGCAACAAGTATTTCATCATTATCGGATATAGTGATAGTAGGTAACGTAGGATGGATAGTTCGTCAGCAACCCGTCAAACTCACCCTCATTGATATATTGTCGAATGAAAGCCGGTACATCAATGGTCCAACAAATTACTTTACGACCTTCTGCTTGCATTTGTAGAACCAAATCGTTTTGTGTTCCCAGAGTCCAACGAGGACCCCAAACTTTTGCACTCAGTGCCCGAGCTTGATCCGGGCTTAACTCACATAGCGATGGGATCGTTTCAAATCCTGGTGTGGCCAACAATCCATTATAGATATCTTCAGTGGGAACACCCATAAATACTTCTAACTTACGCCCCTTTGACAACGCCTTTTGTAAAATCCTTTGTTGGATAGGTTTTACATAGGAGATTGCTTCCAGCGCTTCTTCAGCCTTCATGTCAAGCCATACAAACTCCAGTTTAGTGCTATCGACAACAAAATCAAGTGCCTCTTCCAGTTTTGGTATTTTCTCACCCCGAATGAGCCACACGAATGTGTTAATCTGCGCATAGGTAAAACTGTTGATGTTACCATTCAGCGGTCCCTTAATCGTAAGGCGAATATTAATGTCCTCATCGTGATAGAGCACCGGCACTTTGTCTTTGGTCAGGCGAATGTCTATTTCAATTCCGTTGGAGCCAAGGTACTCACTGAAATCGATCATACGAATACTATTCTCAGATGCCGGCAGTCGATCGGACGTCCGCCCACCTGCGCGATGTGCCACCACAAAAAAATCTCTTGACCGCACTTTAGAGGAGAACGGCCGCAGGTATTGTAACACAAATTCCTGATTGGGATTGGCGTTGCCGTTTCCATAAGCACCTTTGATCTGTGTGGTAATGCTCGGCAAACCCTTTAGTAAATTTCTGGCGCCTTCTGTTTTGGCAATAGCTAGGGAGGCAAGACCTGCCGCATCACTTTGTGGGTTGCGCCAGTAGCCTTGTAAAAAAATGGTAGAATCTTTAAAACCGGTAGGCAACACGATATAATTATTATTGCTAAAAATAGAAAGACGATCACCGCGCCATTTGACCACCACCTGCTCGCCAAATCGCTCGCTACCCTTTACCACTCGGTACACACCGTCCATCACGGGCTTGGTTGCCTCGGGAATTTTTGCGAGCCCACTAATGGGTGGCAGCAGGCGCGGTACTATTATCGGATTCTCTGTGGTGCAGCGCACAGAAATCACTCCACAAACAACTATCAAAAAAATACGAATTGCTATTTTCATTTTCTAATTCACGATTCTAAAACGACTTCAACAAGCTCTGTTTGAGCTGCCCATAACTAGTTCACCTATTCTTTCCCAATATCAAGCCCAGGTATAACTCTGGCATATCATAAAACCGATTGAACGTTGAAAACGCAGGCCACGCCATAAAGTGATAGCGCGAATACGAATTCTTCACAGCAACAATCAACACATGATGCTTCCATAAACGCTGCTCCATATACAGGCCAATGGTATAGCCGTTGTAAAAATTGGCATTCCGGTTAATCGTATTGTCTCCCTGTGACGTGGAAAAGGACGTGACATAATTCAACTCCCCTTTGAGGGTAAACGTAATGTCGTTCCAACGAAAGCCAACTGATAAATTGGGATAGTTATTCCAATTGCTGAGGCTGCTGTTAAACCCAAACTCTGTCAGTGCGCCAAAGGCGTAGCCTACATCGTAGCCACCACTTATTGAAAAACGCCCGAACTCGTGTTGCACCCGGGGGCCTAATGAAATCTGATTGGCGACTACAAGTGAGGACAATCGCGTATCAATGGAAATTCTTTTTGTAATTCCGATAAGTCCATGAAATTGCAATAGCGGAACCTGGGCAGCTGTTTCCAACCAATCGAACGGCAAATAAATTTGAGCGAGCGCTATTTCTTTTTGGAATCTGCCCAACCGGCTGTAATGCGGATAGTACATGCTGGCTTGTGAAATATTGAAAGATGCATTTCTAACTGGCTTTTGATGTTTTTGTGCCAGTCCTTTTACAGAAACAAGCAGGCAGATGAGCCCTGCCACCACCGTCAACTGCCAAGGGAAAATGCTGCCGGGGTAACTACAAATTCTCTTTGTTATTCGTACACTTGTTGTCAACCGCTCGATTGTTTATTTTTCGAAATCAAATCTACCTTTATTTTCCAATTCTTGAACAAGATCAAATCAACTTTCCGGCTCTCGCACTGGCTAGTCATTTTTCTTTGGGGAAGCTCGCCCCTACTCGCACAACCAGCCACACTTGCGTTTGTGAGCGACACCCAAGAACCCATGTGGGTTGAAGATCTCTTTCTTCGGTCGAATCGAAATGTGGAAGCAGCCGACCTTATTTTTAAAGAAATAGTCAAGCAAACACCAACGCAGGTTTTTATTCTGGGTGATGTGGTGGCCCTAGGCTACAAAGAAAAAAAATGGAAAGAGACGGACGCTCGCCTGAAGGCCTGCCGGGATGCAGGCATTCGGGTATCTGCTTTGTTGGGCAATCACGATGTGATGATGCGCGCTAAAAAAGGAGAAGAAAGATTTCGACAACGTTTCCCTGATCAGGTGCGAACGGGGTTTGTGATCGTCACCGACTCCATTGCCGTAGTGCTTCTCAACTCGAATTTTAAAAAGTTGTCTACTGACGAGGCGGCTACTCAACAAGCCTGGCTAGCGGCAACATTAAAGGAGCTAGATACCAATGCCAGCGTTAAACTAGTGATCACTACTTGTCATCACGCACCGTTTTCAAATAGTAAAGTGGTGGGTTCCTCAGAAAGTGCCCAAGAACATTTCCTCCCCGCTTTCCGTCAGTCTAAAAAAGCAAAACTTTTTATGACCGGACACTCACATGCGTTTGAACATTTCAACAAAGAAGGAAAAGATTTTGTAGTGATTGGCGGAGGAGGTGGCATTCATCAGCCCCTTCGCGAAGGCGATAGCCTGAAGGATCTTGCCCCCGCCTACAAGCCGATGTTTCATTTTGTTACCATGACGCGGACCACCCGCTCTTTATTGCTGTCTTCGCATTTTCTTAAAGACGACTTTTCGGGCTTTGCACTCGGCTATCAATTGGAGCTTCCCCTTGATTGAAACTTTTTAATGATTCAATCGTGTTAGGTATGCATGAAATTCATCACCGTAGCCTTACTTCTTCTTTCTCTCACCGTTGCTGCTCAAAAAGATTGCATCTTGAAATTAGAAAAAGACAGCATTCAGGTATTTACC
>JABFSY010000248.1 GCA_013140395.1 Cyclobacteriaceae bacterium | reverse complement strand
TTTCTTACCCGCCTGATTTGTTTTAGTAAAAAGTGCCGCTCTTTTGTAGGGTGGCGAAACGAACAAAGAAGCAGGCGCTATGACTATAAGCAGTACGACAATAAAGTAGGCAAGCAACAACCTGTGCTGGATACGGCAAACGTTTTTCTGGATAAGCCGATAAAAAAAATGCCGCCACCAAAAGCCAATCCAAAAGCCCCGGTTGTCAAATCAGATAGTACGATAACGCTCAGCGAGGTTTTATTTGAAGTCAATAGTTATCGACTAAAACAAGAACTGATTCCCACCCTGGACTCGATTGCTAACTTTTTAAGAAAAGAATTAAAATCTGATGTTAACGTTTCGGGGCATACGGATAATACAGGAAAGGAGGACTATAACCTGACGCTTTCGTCTCAACGGGCTGAAGTTGTTGCTGAGTTTTTACTCGACCGTGGTGTAGACCCGGAGCGAGTTAATTTTATGGGGATGGGGAGTTCGCAACCCGTTCTTCCCAATGATACCCCCGATGGCCGAAGAAAAAACAGGCGAGTCGAAATACTGATTCGGTGGAAGAACTAAAAAAATGTGCTAAGGACGAAATATGAAAGCACCATCGGTTGACAGCCTATATCCTGAATTTTTCTTTTCCACTTCTCGGAGTAGTGGGCCGGGAGGTCAAAATGTAAATAAGGTAAACTCTAAAGTAACTCTGGAATGGAATGTTGTTCAGTCTTTGTTGGTTTCTGAAGAAGAAAAAACAGTAATCCTTCATAAGCTATCTTCACACATAACTAAAGAGGGGATATTACAACTTACCTCACAAGAAGCCCGATCTCAACTTCAAAATAGAGAAACGGTTGTTCAAAAGTTAGAACAACTATTAATAAAAGCATTCACGAAGAAAAAGATTCGCAAGCCGACTAAGCCATCAAAAGCGGCTAAACAAAAACGCATCCTCCAGAAAAAGCAACATGGTGAGAAAAAGAAGTGGAGGCAAAAGGGCGGGGAATAAATACACGCCAACCAGCAGTTTGAATTTGATCAAATAAACAGACTAACTGATTTTGAGAGCCACCATAACTGGTTGGGTGTAGCCCGCAGCCTTAGTTTCCAGTATATTTGCGCCATAATTAGATTTAGATAACTATGAGACTTGGGCAGTTGTCCAGAAAATTGGGCATTCACACTTCAAAAATTATTGATTTTTTGGCTTCTAAAGACATTGTCATCAACGAAGATTCTAACACTCGGATTGAGGACGAATACGTGACTTGGATCACTCAAAAGTATGCTCCTCAATTAATGGCAGAAGTAAGCAACACACTTTCTGAAGAAAAGATAGAGCCGATTATCCACATTCCGGGAGTAGAAGAGGTCACTCCTGCTGAAGAAAAGCCGATGGCATCGGAAACTTCGCCTCTGCCAGAATTGATAAAAGCCCCGAAGATCGAACTGTCAGGCCTAAAAGTGTTGGGTAAAATTGAAATCCCTGAAAAGAAGAAACCAGCTACAACACAAGAACAATCAGAGCCAACAATCAGCGATACGACATCCGTTACCGAGCGAAAGAAGAATCCCCGCAAGGATTTTACACCACGACCTCAAAAAAATCCAGTCGCTCTACAGCGCGAAAGAGAAGAACGAGAGACGGAGCGAAAAAGAAAGGAAAAATTGCAACGTGAAAAAGAGAAGAAAACTTACAATTATTTAAGTCGGGTGAAAACACAAGCCCCCACAAAAAAGAGTCAATATGTAAAAGAGCAAATTGAAGAGACGGCATCGATCACCGAGGAGGTGCCGAAATCCTTATGGGGCAAATTTCTCCGCTGGCTAAGAACCTAAAAAAAGCCCGGTTTAACCGGGCTTTTTCATTTACTTCTTTTTAAGAGGCCGTTTATACTTGATGGGGGCTGGGGGTTCAGGTTTTATTTCCACGGCCTGTGTTTTCAATAGCTTTAACGCTTCTTCCACAGCACGCTCTAGTTGAGGGTCACGGCCTTTTATAACTTCTGCCGGAGTTTGTTGTACTTCTATATCTGGAGATATCCCAACACCTTCTACGGCCCACTCTCCATTTACATCGTAAAACCCTCCGCGAGGAGCCACCATTCTTCCACCGTCTACGAAGGGTGGTGTATCCCAGGTGCCTACTAAACCGCCCCATGTTTTTGTTCCTACCAATGGTCCAATTTTCATCTTGTTGAATAAATAAGGGAGCAAATCTCCACCTGATCCGGCACGTTCGTTAATCAACATTACCTTTGGTCCAAAAATACCCGCGTTCGGTGTGAGGAAAGGGCGATGATCACTCGCCTTGCTATTGAAATAACCGTGCAGTTGGCGCGACATAATATCCACCATATAGTCAGCGGCAGAACCGCCTCCATTGTTTCGCTCGTCAATGATCGCTCCCTTTTTGTCTTGTTGCGAAAAATAGTATCTATTGAAATAAGTGTAACCGGGATTCCCAGTATTGGGAATGTACACATAAGCAAGTTTACCGTTTGATAGCTCATCTACTTTTCGCCTGTTCCCTTCAATCCAATCAAAACTTCTCAACTGATTTTCGTTTTCTACCGGAATCACCGTCACTGTTCGGGGTGCCTCGCCCGTTGATTTGGCGCTTACTTTTAAAATGGTTTGGCGATTGGCAGTTGCTTCGAAATATTTATACAAGTTTGTGGATGTGGCAACAGCCTGACCATTGACTTCCAGTAAATAGTCACCCGCAGAAATAGTTACACCTGGTTCGCGCAGAGGAGCTTTGACATCAGGATTCCAGCTTTCACCCAGATACACTTTCTTAAATCGGTACAAGCCATTTTCCTTTTCAAAATCAGCACCCAGTAAACCTACAGGCACATTTTCAATATTCGGAAAATCTCCTCCGCTGGTATACGAGTGGCCAACGGCTACTTCACCGCCTAAAATGTCAATCACGTAATTTAGATCCGTACGATGACGGACATGCTCAATCCAAGGGCTGTACCATTTATAAATATCATTCCAAGGGGCACCATGCACATTGCTCACATACAAAAAGTCACGCTGGTAACGCCAACCTTCTTTAAAGATTTGCTTCCATTCTTCCATCGGGTTAATCTTCAACTTAATGGAGTTTACAGATTCTAATTTTCCATCTCCTACTTTTTTGTTTGAATCGGATGCTCCCAAAATACCCCACGTTGCATTGCTGCGATAAAGAATTGATTTTCTATCCTCTGAAAAAGAGACATCATTCACTGGGGAAAGTAAAACCTCTCCTTTTCTTTCCTTGAAATTATATCGACTCAATGTGAGCCCTTGTTGATTGACTACACTCTCCGTGTAAAAAACATAACCATCGGGGCCACCATGCAGAGCCGTGTAATTCCGCAATGGAATGTCGATTGCCAGAATGCGATTACTAATCCCATCCATATCAATTTTTACGATCGGTGTGGCAGTATCCTTTTTCTCCTCTTTAGGTTTATCTTTCTCCTCATCGCTGCGCGGAGCAATGGGTGAGGCATCGCTCTTGTTAAGCACAATGACGTAGAGCGCACGTGTCACGGGTCGTTCATAGGAGCTCATGTCTAGCCAGCCACTATTGAGCCCGTAATTTGTACTGCCTAAAAAATACAAATACTTACCATTGACATCCCACACAGGTGAGATAGCATCTGCCATACCATCTGTTAACTGCAGCGTTTGACCCGTCTCGACATTGTGTACTTTAATTACTTTAAAATGATTATCGAGTAATCGACTATACGAAATCCATTTGCTATCAGGAGACCATATCGGATTGAGTGATCTGTTGGGATGCGCGAAACGTTCTGTATCTGCTTTTTTAGATTGCCCAGTAGCTACGTCTACATACCACAAATTGTAATCTGTATCTGTGAATGAAATGTACTTGCTGTCTGGCGACCAGGTTGGCTTGAAAAAGAACGTAGGATTTTGAAGTGCAATTGCTTTTGGCTTCTCAAGTCCTTCCTGATCTCCAATCATTAATTGGTATTCACCAGAGGCATCGCTAAACCAAGCAATTTTTTTTCCGTTCGGAGCCCAAACCGGAGAACGATCTGCAGCAGCCGAGTTACGACTAATATTTCGCCAATCGCCTTTCTCTTTTGGGGCAGTAAAAATTTCTCCTCGATATTCAAATAGCGCGCGCTGTCCGGTGGGTGAAAGTGAAGCGTTTGTTAGAGAAGCTGGCTTCACTTCTTCCCAACGCTCGCGTGCCCAATGAAAATCGCCACGCACATTGACCACGATTCTTTTGCCTAACGAACTTGCAGGAGTAAACACACTCAAATAACCCCCCTGCTCATAGACGATTTGTCCACCGGCTGCATCTAAACTTTTTACATCGAAGTCAGTGTGAAAAGTTTGTTGCTTTAACTCATTGGTGGTTGGATTAAAAGACCAGATATTGTTTGCATAGTCGCGCTCGGAAAGGAAGTAAACAACACCATCCATCCATACCGGATCTGTGTGTCGCTCATTGTCTGTTTGGGGAGTTGATTTTAGAGAGAAATTTTTCAAGTCGACAATCCAAATTGGTTTTGCTTGGCCACCCCGATAATTCCTCCATTCGGGATCCCAAAACCCGATTTGCTGATAGGCCAAATACTTTCCATCTTCAGAAATCTCTCCGGCTACTGCCCTCGGAATTTCCAAGGCTTCTTCCATTCCACCCTTGCTGCTGATCTTGTAAATTTTAGATTCTAATGTAGGCACACCTGCTCTGGCAGAAGCAAATAATATTGCTTCTCCATCCGGTGTCCAACCCGTCACGTTATCTGCGCCTGGGTGCCAGGTTAGTCGCTGTGGCTGGCCTCCCTCTGTGGGAATCAAATACACATCCGTATTTCCATCGTACTGTCCGGTAAAAGCAATCTGTTTTCCATCCGGAGAAAAGTGTGGGTTGCTCTCTTGACCCTCGTTACTGGTGAGTCTTCGCGCTTCACCACCGTCCTTGGCAACGATCCACAGATCGTTGGCGTAAACAAAAACAATTTGTGTGCTGCTTAGCGTAGGTTGACGAAGCAGCTGAGTGCCCTGAGAAAAAGCAGTAGTGAGAAAACATATTCCCAATACGAAAACAGCGATAAGTTTTTTCATGTGTTAATAATTGTTTTTTAGTTGTCACATGGAATGGCCGGGACTATCATACGGTTGAGTGTAGTGCCTCTTAATGGCCATTTCATACGAAATAGAATTTTGAGATACGAATGTAAAGGGTAGTGTTGAGTAATCGGATACCGCTCACGGAAAAGACGAATCGGGATTACGCCAGTGAATTCAACGTTACCCAATATCGATAGGCTACAATACCCTGCTCTGGCTCTCCGTTGCAAAGGATTCAAAAAGTGGTTGAGGACTTCGTCCTATTTTTTCTTTTGAAATTTTACTCCAGCCAAAATCGCTACGTTTAAATCATTTTCGCGTGGCACAATAGGGCAAGAATAGCTACTACTGTAAGCGCAATAAGGATTATAAGCTTGGTTAAAATCAATAATTATTTCATTGCCCTCTTTTGGTATGCGCAACCCAATGTACCGACCACTTGGATAGGTCTCTTCACCATTCGTCAAGTCTGTAAAGGGCAAGAACAAATAATCCTTGTATTCCTCTGTTTTCATCAAGTCTGATGATTGATATAATGGCAATTCATATTTATTTTCATTTATACTAAACGAGGCCATGGCATAAATTCTGTGATCTCTTGGTTGGTTAGTTGAAGTCTGCATTTTAAAAAAAACCGCATCTGGTGTAAGACTTAACATAGCTTTCACCCGGTATTTCAAATCAACAGGAAAAAAATCATGACCTTCAAATTTCTTGACATTCTTTTTGGGAAGTGGGGAGGTTTTTGGATTTGAATATTCCTCGTTTAGTTCTTTTTGAAATTTCAATATCTCCCGTTCCGAATCACTTTGCGCGCGTAGTTCTAACGACAGCAAACTGAAAATAAATATTGTTGTAAAAATTTTAGCCATATTTATTCCAAAGCACTTATGGTAATCCAATACCTGTACGCAACAATACCTTGCTCTAGCTTAGATAATTTTGTAATGTCTTTCTTACTGTATCGCGGCAAGACGGCTTTGTTGATCAACGCGAGTGTTTTAAAAATAGATTTTTTCATAGGGTAAGGTTATTCAAGTTCCTTTTTGAATAATGCAATGGCACGAGACCATGCCAATTTTGCAGCCGCTTCATTATAACGGGTAGGAGCTGTATCGTTATGGAAGGCATGTTGGGCACCTTCGTAAACAAAAATTTCAAAACGTGTACCTGCCGCCTTCAATGCCGCTTCATAAGCCGGAATGCCGGCATTGATTCGCTCGTCTAATCCGCCATAGTGCGCTTGAACAAAGGCCTTAATTTTTGGAACATCGGTGGCTTCGGGTTGGCGGCCATAAAAAGGAACCGCTACTTTTAAATCCGGCATCGCAACTGCCAATTGATTTGTTAATGCTCCCCCCCAACAGAATCCAATGCAACCCCATTTAGAAGAAGCATCTTTCCTTGTCTTCGTGTACTCGAAGCCTTTAACGAAATTATTCAGATTTTTTGTTGTGTCTATTTTGCTAAACAGTTCTCTGGCTTTGTCGGCATCTGCAGGTGTACCCCCTTGCGGGGAAAGCGCATCGGGAGCAATGGCCAAAAATCCTTCTAATCTAATGCTAGTCGCCTGGTCACGTCTTCAATATGTGGATTAAGTCCTCTGTTTTCATGAATGATCATGACTACCGGGTATTTCTTTTTTTTCTTAGGTCGCGCCACATAGGCTTTCATTTCGCCATCTACACCGGGGTAGCCCACATGTTCTGTAAATAGTTGATCCTCTTCAATCGTTTGGGCGTGAGCATAATTAACCTCCAGCAAGGGCAGAACCGACAATGCCGCTGCCGTACTACCCGTCAGCTGCACAAGTTTCTTCAGAAATGTCAACCGAGTTAGAGGCTTATGGGTGTACTCGTCAAAGAGATTAATGATGCGCTGATCCATGTTTTAGTCATTTTTAGGTTTGATGTTCTTAAGTCTAATTTGATATTTTCCTTCTGCGGTTGCTCGCATAAACTTCCGAAAATACAATTCAATAGGGAATACTAGCAAAGCGACAAACACTTGGATAACGAATTGTACCACAGGCGTACTTTTTACCACGATGATTGAGTTAATTGTTGTACTGATAAACTGGATAAAAATAATGACCGTCAATAGTGATAAAATTTCGCTTAGATAGCGATACCTCGAATTGGCAACAGTGAGTTTAACGGAAAAGAATACGAGTATTCCAAAGAAGATAAACTCTAGTGCATAAAACCACCACCTCTTCCAATAGGGGGGCAATACTTCAAAGGGTATGGTTTCGATCTTTGATTCATTTCCTAGCAAGTCTCTCGACTGAATAGCGATTTGATAATTACCTGGGGGAAGGAACGAAAAACTCGCAATGTGATTTGTATTTGACCAACTTGTCCAGGTATTGGATAACCCCTTCACTTGATACCGATATTGCATCGCATTGCTGCTTACATAGTCAGGTTGGATGAATTCAAAAGAGAGTTCGTTTTCGGGTTGATCCAGTGTCACTCTTTTACCCTTCGTTACTTTTATTTCTTGCCCTCGCACTTGCCTTAGCACCAATGGATAGCGTAAATCGTCAAGAACAGTTTGTGCGCTGTTGAATTTATAGAGTTCATTATTCGCAGTAATGATCCAAAGACTTTGACCATTATCAGTAGGTGACAAAAACCGTAAATTGGGGAAGAGTCCCAGCCACTGGAGATTCAAGGATTTCAAACGCCTATCCACAGTCCGCCATTTGAAGCCATCGTTAAACCAAAAATAACCGGCAGAAGCGAAATACCGATGTGGGCCAGGCAAGGAATCATATCGAACAAAAGAATTCTTGCGGTCAAAAATTTTAAATTCTTCGGATGCAGCAAGATAAACTTCATTTCCGTAAGCGACACCAACGGTTTCATCGAGTGATGGATTAGCAATCGGAAAAACAGAAGCATCTGTTATTTTTCCATCGATAGTTTCGACTCTATAGACCGCTGTACGACCACAAAGCCAGATATTGTCAAGATTGTCTTCAAAGACGTAGCTGATTTGATCCGCCAGTGTGTCCAGCAAATGCGTTTCGCTCCAACCGGAAGCGCCAGACAATACTGTTTTTATTTGATGTTGAGAGGTTCCAATCAAAAGTTGTTGAAGAGTGCTTGAAAAGAAAATGGTCTTTACAGGACCGGTCGAAATTGATTTTGGTTTGTCGTCAGCCACTTCAAAAACTCCGGATAATCCCGAAGCGATCAGTTTCCCGTTGACCTCAATCAGTTGAATGATCTTTCCCTCAATACCGGGAACTTTTTTGTAGGAGTATCCAAGTTGCTTTATAACCTTAACTTCAAACATTGGTTTTGATGAAGCTGTTGGGTTAGTGTTTTTTCGCCAAAAACTAAAAAGCCCCTTTCTGCGAGGTTGATTTTTCTGAACCTCTTGAATTGATTTTGTTTCGGTTAGTTGTTCTTTCGTTAAACGATAAAGTCCGGTGGACGTGCCTACATAAATCTGACCTTTGATCGATTGGACACACAATAGATTTCCGTTGAGGCCCGGAAAGTGATTATATGACTTGAATGGCAGAGAAGGGGCTATTCTCGTAAAACCATACTCGTGGGCTACCCACACTCCACCACTATGATCGGCCATCATTGCGAATACTTCATTGTCAGGTAGACCCGTACTGAAATCCAGGTGATCAATTGTAGCACCGGTATTTGTGTCTACTAAAAGTACTCCACCCAATAACGTACCCAAAGCAATTTGGCTGTCGTTTATCCATACACCAGCTACCAAGAGACTCTGGCGTACGAAGACAGCATCATCAAATTTTAACTCGGCCGCAGGCGATTTAGAGTTCATCGTATAAACCGCTCCCGCCACCGTGCCAATGACTAGGTTGCCTGTTTTAATGTTGCCAGAACAAAAAGTGATTTCAGAGCCAGCCGGAAGTGGTACTTCCGCATTTACCAATTGATCATTTTTTAATTGGAGCAGATCGTGATCTCCGGCTTTGACAAAGAGTGATTCGTACACCTCCAGAAGACCCGTAAACAAGATTGAATCTTGTGCTTTAATTTCTTTCTCAATTTTCTCGTTGAGTATGACAAACAAAGATTTTTCACTGCAGGCGTATACTCTGTCCTTCGAAACAGCACTGGAAAATACGGGCTGAGAAAAAATGGGTTGATAAATACGTTCATTAGCTTTTTGTGTGAGCTTCCCGAATCCAAAAACACCGCCTACATAGACATCATCTTGAAGAAGCGACAATGTGTATACGGCTCCCGGGGTCGCGATAAGCCGCCAATTCTTGCCATCAAATTCTAGGACCCCTTTTTTATTAGTAAAATAAATCAACCCGCGGCCATCTTGTACCATGCCATTGCTGCGGTAATCAATTCGTTCATCACTGGGTGAGAAATGGGTTAAAAAAGAGTTGCCAGTTTGCGCAAAGGATGAACACCAAATTAGTAGAGTCGAAAAGGAAAGTAAACCTCTTATCATTTTGAGTCTTAGCATTTACCAAAAATACAAGATTTGTCAACTTATTCTACTCCAATTTACGGCCGACTTCTTGATCGACTCGATTTGTTGCAAGATCATGCGGTTATCCGGCCGTTGAAGTAGTGGATCATCAGCTAAAATAGTTTGCGCGGCCCCTCGGGCTATTTTTAGAAGTTCACCGTCTTTACCTAAATCAGCAATCAGCAAATCCAACGCGCCACTTTGCTGAGTTCCCATTAGATCGCCCGGCCCCCGTAGCTTCAAATCAGTCTCCGCTATTTCAAATCCATTGTTGGTTCGCACCATGGTTTCGATGCGGGTTTTTGATTCACTGCTCAATTTATGATCCGTCATTAAAATGCAAAATGATTGTTCAGCACCACGACCCACACGGCCCCGCAGTTGGTGCAGTTGAGATAGCCCAAAGCGCTGAGCGCTTTCGACAATCATGACACTGGCATTCGGGACGTCAACCCCCACTTCAATTACAGTTGTGGCTACCATTATTTTTGTTTCGCCCTTTGCAAATCGCGCCATTTCAAAATCTTTTGCCTCGGGCTTCATCTGGCCGTGCAAAATGCTAATGGGCATTTCAGGGAATGCTCGCGAAATGCTTTCGTAGCCATCCATCAAGTGTTTTAAATCTAATTTTTCAGACTCTTCAATAAGTGGATATACAACATACACCTGTCGCCCCGCCTCGATTTGAGTTTTGATAAAACCATTCACTTGCATTCGATGTGAATCAAACTGATGAGTCGTTTTGATTGGCTTCCGGCCCTTGGGTAATTCATCGATGACAGATATTTCTAAGTCTCCATACAATGTCATGGCCAATGTCCGAGGAATTGGCGTTGCTGTCATGACCAATACATGCGGATAAAAATCTGCATTTTTTTGCCATAGCTTAGAGCGCTGGGCGACTCCAAAACGATGTTGTTCGTCAATAATTGCCAATCCTAATTTTTTGAATTTTACTTCCTCTTCTAATAATGCATGAGTGCCAATTAGTATTTTCAACGAGCCATCTGCCAGGTGTTCGTGTATCGGTTTTCGCGCGCTTTTCTTAACAGAGCCTGTCAGTAGTGCAATCGATATGTTCATTTTATCCGCATACTTCTTCAAGTTTGCGTAGTGTTGTTGTGCAAGAATTTCTGTGGGCGCCATTAGTGCGGCTTGGGCATCGCCACCAATGGCTAGTAAAATTGAAATAAAGCCTACAATCGTCTTCCCACTGCCCACATCACCCTGAAGCAATCGATTCATCTGCTTTCCGGATTTCATATCAGAATAGATCTCTCGCACTACCTTTTTCTGTGCTTCGGTTAAATCAAAGGGTAAATGTTCTTTGTAAAACCGAGTAAGGATGGACGTATCGCCAAAAACTATTCCTTTGAATTTTTCCTCACGTACCAACTTCATTTTGATGAGCCGAAGCTGAATAAAAAATAGTTCTTCGAACTTAAGTCTTCGTTGCGCCCGCTCGAGCCACTCTAAGCTTTTCGGGAAATGGATATTGATAAGTGCTTCCTTCTTACCAATAAAAGCCTGTTGTTGGAGTATAGCGGCAGGCAGCGTTTCGCGAATGTGACTGATGGCGCCTTTGATTACATCTTGTTGCAGCTTTATGATAAACTTGTTGTCGATGTACCGATTTCGTAGTTTTTCGCTGAGTGGATATACCGGTTGAAGATACCCTCCTTTCTCACTTTTTTCTGTGAGTAATTCAATCTCCGGGTGCGCGATCGATAATTTGCTTCCATATCGAGACGGTTTGCCAAAAACCACATAGTCAACGTTCGGTTTTACTTTTTGCATCACCCAGTTAATGCCCTGAAACCAAACGAGTTCTATTTCTCCAGTATCATCAGAAAGATAAGCGACCAAGCGTCTTTTGAATTTATCTCCGATGAGCTCGACATCTGTGATTTTTCCTTTCATCTGGACGAACGGCATCAACTCATTCACTTCGCTAATGCGATAAAAACGAGTTCGGTCTTCGTAGCGAAATGGATAATGTTGGATAAGATCTCCAAACGTAAACAACTTCAATTCTTTTTGAAGTAAAGCAGCGCGCTGTGGGCCCACACCCTTGAGAAATTCTAGTGAAGTATCGAAGAAAGACATTTCTTGATTTGAAGATTTGAAAATTAGTCAATTTGAAAATGCCATTCAAAATAATTAAACAGCACATGACTTTGACGTGCGCTGCGTCATTTTCAAATTAACTGATCAAACTAGTTTTTCCACTCCAAGGTGTTAATTAAATGCATCACCTCTTTTTTCATGAAGTCAATGGCCGGTGCAAGAGAGTCGTTTTGAACTTTAGTATTGAAGTACAGGGCTCCACGAAGAAAGTTTGTACTGGAGTCAGTCATCGTAAATTGGAACTGGCTAGGCACCTCACCGCTGATTTCTGCAATCAAGGCCGTCTTTCCTAGTGGAGTTACGATTTTTACTTCGTCAATGCCATAGGCTTTAATTTGTTGCTTGGAAGTAAGTCGATACGCATCATTTAATAACTCCTTCAACAGCGCATCTCGGTTTTGAATTCGCTTGTAGGTGATGTGGATGTTTGCCTTCAAGGTGGGGTAATAAATCTCTACCCAAAATTTTTCGTTGATCCAGGATGTATCACGCAGCAGTTTAGCTGAGGTAGAGTACTCAAATTGATAGGGCAGTGAATCGGGTAGTACGCGATACTTCTCCTCTGGCAACAAAAGCCGATTGTATCCCTTTGGTTTGGGTTGATAACTTTTTGAGCAAGAAAAAAGAAAGAAACTTCCTAAAAGGATCAACGAAACGGAAAGAACAATAGGCCTATTCATCTTCGTTCGCAACAGGCGCGATGGTAACCTTTACCCGGTTGATCTTTCTTTGGTCAACGGTTAAGATGGTAAAAGTGAAATTCTGAAACTTGATTTGATCACCAATCTTCGGCAGTGAGCCATGCAATTCTAAAATCAATCCCCCCAAGGATTCGCTCTCGCCTTTCACATCATCAAAGAGAGTGGGAGCCACCTTCAGTGCTTTACTTAGGTCGTGAACAGATGTCTTCCCTTCAAAAATAAAAGTAGATTCATCTATTTTTTGGAAGTCAAGATTTACCTCATCAAACTCATCGTTTATGTCTCCAATAATTTCTTCAATGAGATCTTCCAGCGTGACGAGGCCGGAAGTGCCACCATATTCGTCCACGACCAACGCCATGTGGACTCGCTTACTTTGAAAATCCTTCAAAAGGGAATCAAGTTTTTTCGTTTCCGGAACAAAAAATCCGGGGCGCAGTAGTTTTTGCCAGTTGAATTTTTCCGACTCATCTAAAAATGGCAGGAGGTCTTTGATATAGAGTATGCCCTGAATGTGATCAACAGATTCTTTGTAAACAGGAATGCGTGAAAACCCGGATTTATTCACCTGCTCCATCAGCTCTTTAAAATTCAGTTCTACATCCACAGCTGAAATATCCATTCTCGACTTCATGATGCGCCTAACGGTGAGCGTTCCAAAGTTTACGATCCCCTTTAAGATGCCTTTCTCTTCCGCGCTTGTATTGTTGTCCAGTGTGGTTAAGTCGAGCGCCTGATTTAATTCGTCAACCGTAGTGCTATATCCCTTTTTCTCTATTCTACGCTCGATGATGTTACTCATGCTAAGCAGTAGGAAAGAAATGGGACGCCACACATTTTCTAATATCTGCCAGGTGCCGGCCATCCGTTTGGCAAATGTCCAGTTGTGGCGAGCGGCATATACTTTGGGAATAATTTCGCCAAAAAAGGTGATCGCAAAGGTGGCTCCGAACGTAACCAATCCGACAATCGTCTCAGTAGGCTTACGCGTTCCTGCCATTTCCCACATTAGAAAAGTAGAAATAGTCACAACGCCTACGTTGACAAAATTATTCATGATCAGAATGGTGGCCAGTAGCAACCGTGGTTTTTTCAAGAGACCCACGATATTCCTCTCGGCAGGATCTTCTGATTCTCTGCACTTGTCGAGGTCATCTGCCCGCAATGAAAAGAAGGCAACTTCTGAGGCAGAGATGATAGCTGACATGAATAGCAATACAGCTATTGCCAAAAAACTAAAAATGTAAAAATAATTGGGCGCTGATAAAATATCAGCTAACAGAAAACTAGGAGGCTCTTCAAGAATAGCTGGCGTTTCCAAGGGTCAATAGATTGATGGGGTACTAAAAAGGAAGATCATCGGTTGTGGATGACGATGTTCTTTCTCCCGGATCGTTGGCGGCTGTGTTGGCGGGTGCGTTGCCACGATCATGGGGTGTTTCAGTTGTAGGCTTATTGCCAAGCAATGTCAAGTTATCACCAACAATTTCTGTAGTATAGCGAGTCACGTTGTCTTTCTCCCAGCTGCGAGTGCGCAGTTTCCCTTCAATATATACCTGATCGCCTTTGTGTAAATACTTAGCAGCAATATCGGCCAATCCACGCCATAACACCACATTATGCCACTCAGTAATTTCCTTTCGTTCGCCTGTCGTTTTATCTTTATAGGTTTCTGACGTCACCATTGAAAAATTGGCCACGGTCGCACCACTCTCCAAATTTCTTACTTCGGGATCCTTTCCCAGTCTGCCTACTAAAATCACTTTGTTTACTCCTGACATACTTAGTTATTGTTATAGCAATTTCCCCAGCGGGAGGGCAAAGTTACCAAAAATCTTTGTTATCGATTCAAAGCAGACTAGACCAATTGAACCGCGACTTTTTTGGGCGCAATCAAATTTTCAATGGAAAATTCTATTTTAATTTTTCTGCCAGATAGTTGGCTATTAGAATCGGTTTTGGCAATGCTGCCATTTCACGGTCTGTGAACCATACCAATTCTGAAGATTTCAAAATTTGAGTCTTTGGCGATTTCATCTCAACAAACCGTACTATTAGTTTTTGATGCGATAGAATATGTTTGTAAATCTTGCTTTCGTTCACTTTAGTTGAGCCTTTTAATACGGAATCTGTTTTCAATAGCTCTCCTATTCTTGTACTTCGTTTCGTTTCGATCACATAGAAATCGTAAAGTCCCTGCCAAATGTCTTTGGCCCCTCGCTTCTTCATCAACATTTTGTTTTGGTGGCGCAGCACAAAGTAGTAGAGATAACGATTCCTCACTTTGATCTTCTTCGATTTTATCGGAAGCACATCTTGCAGTTCATGTTTACGAGCTACGCAGGATTTGGCGAAAATACATTCATCACATCTCGGATTTTGGGGAACGCATTGCAATGCGCCAAACTCCATCATGGCCTGATTGAAAAGGTCGGGACGATCTTTCGAAATCAGCTCATTTGCTTTTTTTGTGAAGAGATCCTTGGCTTTGGGCGTTGTGATATCTGCCTCCATTCCAAAGACCCTCGATAAAACCCGGAAAACGTTGCCATCAACCACTGCCACGGGTTCTTTAAATGCAAAGGAAGCAATAGCAGCAGCCGTGTAGGGGCCAATCCCTTTCAGTTTAAGCAAGTCTTTATAGTTGTCTGGAAACTTTCCCTTCTGTTCGCGGGCAACTACTCTAGCACAAGTATGAAGGTTTCTTGCTCGAGAATAATAACCAAGCCCTTGCCAAAGTTTCAATACTTCTTGTTGAGTTGCATTGGCCAAAGAAGTAATGGATGGAAACGATTTTACAAAGCGCAGATAGTAGGGCAACCCTTGTGCTACCCTTGTTTGTTGTAGAATAATTTCTGAAAGCCATATTTTATAGGGATAAACAGTCTCGCGCCAAGGAAGCTGTCGTTTATTTTCCTCATACC
>JABFSY010000498.1 GCA_013140395.1 Cyclobacteriaceae bacterium | reverse complement strand
TGAACCGCATAAAAGCAAGGCTTCGGTACACAAGCGAATCCTGGATCGCCACCATCATCATGGTACTCAACCTAGTTAAATTAACCGGGCAAGTACCCTATTGCCTATTGCTTCGATACAAAAGTTACTCAGTTAGGTATGCAGAGAAATTAGAATCAGCAGTAACCAGCTTTTGGATAAGGTATACAGCAGGGTTAACCCAAATGAAAATTTGCTTTTTTTGACTTATTCAGCAGACCCTAATTATGTCAACGTACAAGGGAAGACAATCGAACTACCCTTGGAAGAAAAGTCCTTGTGTTTTACTTATTGCCAGGTTCCGGTTGTTTACAAACTAGCCAATGAAAATGCTTTGGAAATAGTATCGAGCAATGGACTCTCTACGCTTGAAAATTTGAATCTAGATACAACACTCAGTCAGAAAGTGTTTGGTAGAACCGGAGATATCACACGAATAGTTGTTCAGATAAAGCAAGATAATTTACGGTAGCACGAAATGAATAAGGAAATCAAAACCGACCTGACCATAGAGCAAAAAGTTGAATCCTTGCTCTCGCAAATGACCCTCGATGAAAAAATCGGTCAGATGACACAGGTGCGGCATTTTGATGACATCACAATCGCGGATATAAAGACAAAATTCATCGGCTCAATTATTCACACACCGGGGCCAACGCCCGGTACTGATGCAGCCGAATGGCAAGCCAAATTTGTTCAACTTCAATGGCTAGCGCTGTCCACTCGTTTGGGCATTCCCATGTTTTTTGGTGTGGATGCTGTGCATGGTCAAAATACGTACGCTGGGGCAACCATTTTTCCACATAATATAGGACTAGGAGCAGCACGAAATTCGAAGCTGGTAGAAAGCGCAGCGGCCATTACAGCACTTGAGGCTCGAGCCACCGGATTTAACTGGGTTTTCTCCCCTTGTGTGGCTATTCCTTATAACGAAAAGTGGGGCAGAGTGTATGAGGCATTTTCTGAAAGCACAGAGATTACAACTGAGTTGACCAAAGCTTCAGTGCGAGGTCACCAAGGTGGGCTTGATCAACAGGTTTCACTCATCGCAACGGCCAAACATTTTATTGGGGATGGATCCACCGATTTTGGAGTGGAAGGTGGTAATACAACACTAAGTCAGGAAGAAGTAATGGAGCGCTTGCTTCCACCCTATCGCGCGGCTATTGAAGCCGGTGTCGGCTCCGTCATGGCGTCTTTTAATAGTTTGAATGGTGTGCCGATGCATGCATACCGTGCTATGATCACAGATGTATTGAAGGGATCATTGAAATTTGAAGGAATCGTTGTTTCCGACTGGAAGGCGTATTCTCGCTTTGGCGGGACAGATGTTATCAACGCAGGTGTAGATGTGGTAATGGCGGTTGAAGGCGATTTCAACATGTATGTGGAAGGCGTACGAAACGGTGTGTTGAATGGCGTCATTTCACAAGAAAGAATTGATGATGCCGTACGTAGAATATTGAGGCAGAAATTTCGGATAGGCTTGTTTGACAATCCTTTTCCGGATCTCAGGCTTATCTCTAAGATTGGAATTCAGGCGCACCGCGATGTCGCCCGACAAGCAGTACGGGAATCCCTTGTGTTACTCAAGAATGAAAACAATGTGTTGCCGTTAAAGAAAGACGCCAAGATCGCATTGGTGGGTGAGTTTGGTAATAACTCTGGTTTACAATCCGGTGGGTGGACGGTGAACTGGCAGGGTATGACAGAAAATTATGCAGGTGCTACAACCATCTTGGAAGGATTAAGAAAATTTTCATCACAAGATGTTTTATATGATGCAGATGGCAGTGCCGATTATGATAGTGTAGATGTGGCTGTGATTGTAGTGGGCGAAACTCCCTATGCAGAGTTTATGGGTGATATTGGTGGAGTCATGAACAAATACCAGCTTACGCTCACACCAGAGCATCAAATGCTGGTCGATAAGTACACAGCAAAAGGAATCAAAACCGTGGTGGTGCTAATTTCAGGAAGGCCACTGGTGGTAACGAAACAACTCGAACAAGTTGATGCTTTTGTAGCCGCTTGGTTCCCAGGCTCGGAAGGCGAAGGCATTGCCGAGGTATTGTTTGGCGATTACGATTTCAAGGGAAAGCTTCCTCATTCGTGGCCGAAGTCTGAAGAAGATTATCAAGGTAAGTATGGTCCTAATTTTTGGGATCGCACCATTGAGCCATTATTCCCGTTGGGCTTTGGACTATCGTATCAGAAAGGAATATGAATGGATGACTGGAAGACGCATGAACCTCTAAATTCGTTATGAATTCGTTGGTAAAAATAATTAGCTTGGCATGGGTATTTACAACAGCCATTTATGTTGGCCACGTTCAATCACAATCAGTTCAACCAAATAAAAAAAAAGAAGTGACAGCAAAAGACATTTTAGGCAACAAAGATTACCAAGCTATTTGTTACGAAGGCTATAGAGAAAAGACAAGGCAACAACAGCCAACTATCGCCCAACTACAGGAAGATTTGAAAATCTTATCCGCTGTAGGAATTAGAATCATCCGGACCTACAATGTTCAACTCCCGCACGCTTCGAACTTGCTCAAAGCTATCCACGAGTTAAAGCAGGCTGATCCCACTTTTGAAATGTATGTGATGTTGGGCGCCTGGATTGATTGCAAAAATGCATGGACCGATCAAGCCCCAGATCATAACATTGAAAGCGAACAAAACGAAGGTGAGATCGGAAGAGCAGTGGCTTTAGCAAATCAAAATCCGGATATCGTTAAGATACTTGCGGTAGGTAATGAAGCGATGGTAAAATGGGCGGCCAGCTATTTCGTGCAGCCTGCTGTCATACTAAAGTGGGTCAATCATGTTCAATCGCTAAAAGCTACAGGGAAACTTCCCAAAGAACTCTGGATCACCTGCTCCGATGATTTTGCTTCATGGGGTGGTGGTGACGCCAGCTATCACACAGCCGATCTGGAAGCATTAATAAAAGCAGTGGATTATATCTCCATGCATACCTACCCTTACCATAACACACATTACAATCCAGACTTTTGGAGAGTACCACCTACTGAAACATCTCTTTCTGAAATTGAAAAATCCGATGCTGCAATGGTACGCGCCAAAGAATTTGCGAAAGCACAGTACGAAGCTGTGGCAAAATATGTAAAAAGTTTGGGGGTTGACAAACCCATACACATTGGCGAAACCGGATGGGCTTCAATATCTGATGGGTTTTATGGTGAGCAAGGCTCGCGGGCTACCGATGAATACAAACAAGGACGATTCTACCAACACATGCGCGAGTGGACAAATGCTGCCGGCATCGCTTGTTTTTTCTTTGAAGCATTTGATGAGCAGTGGAAAGATGCCGGAAACCCTAATGGTTCAGAAAATCATTTTGGATTGTTCAAACTTTCGGGTGAAGCCAAGTATCCTCTCTGGAAACTAGTTGATCAGGGTATTTTTAAAAACCTTACCCGAGACGGAAATCCAATTATCAAAACATACAATGGAGATGAGAAAAAACTTTTGGAGGAAGTGATGGCGCCACCGATTAAATAAAAAGGTGTAACGTGTTTCAAGCAATTTCAAACTAACATATCAACGCAGATACCCCACCTAAAAACCAAAACCATGTCAACCACTACAACTCAAGTTCCGATGGGTCAAAAAATTGCCTTCGGTATCGGCATGTTGGCCAATCAAATGTTTCCTGCAGCATTAGGAATTTTTACTGTGATATTGGTAGAAAAATTGGGCTTTAGCGGATTGTTACTCGGATTAACCTATTTTATTCCGAAGTTCTATGATGCTTTGTTTGATTTGATAATGGGGTATGTGAGTGACAATACAAAATCCAAATGGGGCAGAAGGAGACAGTATGTATTAGCAGGTGCTGTTATTTTAGGATTCTCCTTTGCATTCATGTGGCAATTGTATGCTGAGAATGGAGTTACTTTCAATTTTATTTACT
>JABFSY010000453.1 GCA_013140395.1 Cyclobacteriaceae bacterium | reverse complement strand
TATCCAGGAATAACTTGCGCTAATACCGCAGAATAATCTGGTTCGCTTGAAATCCCATTCAATAAGGTGATAGCTTCGTCAAAGTTTTTAGTTGCTTCGGCAATTATCGCTGTATTGGTCACAAATTGCCCAGATGTTTCATTGGGTTTATCATTAATTAGCCCAGCGATATACATAGACCCAATCCTTGAATAAGCATAACCTTTCCAAAATTTAGCCCAAGCCCTTAACGTATTCTTTTTAGAATCTGCATCACCAGAAAAAGCTGTTTTCCCTACGTAATCCAATAGCACATTCATCGTATTATTCATCACGTACATATATGTCCACTCAACCAGCATTCCATTGGTTGCACCATAAGCCCGATCGTTTCTTAATCGAGTCTCAGCTATTTGGCCATTACCGATAGGATTTGTAACAATGGAATTATCATCCATTTTCCAGTCTTGAGGATTGTCTATATACTTAAAATTATTATTTCCCCAAGGAACATAGAATAAATCCCCCATAGAATCGTGCATTCCATATACAAGTATTTGGAAGCCTGTACCCAATCCATCATTTATAGACGTATAAGTTCCGCCAAACCCATTGATAAAAACCCCACCTGTAGCAAGTTGAAGGATTCCTTTTTCCGTATTAAACGCAATAGCCGTAGGTGAATTTGTATTCTTCACTGCTGACAATTCATCTTGACATGCTTGGGGTAGGAACAGCCCTATAACCAAAGCAAAGTAAATTATTTTATTTTTCATATACTTTAAAATTTAGAGTCCAATGTTAATGCCTATTTGGTATGATCTAAAGTTAGGGAAAGACCAATAGTCTAATCCTCGTTGTGCGGCTACTTGGCCTGCACCGCTACCAGTTCCTCCTCCTGAAGTATTCTGGCTTGCTTCTGGATCAAGACCTGTATAATCCGTAATCGTTGCCAAATTCCGACCGGTCAAAACTAATTGTAGGCGATCAAATTTTTTGAGTTTAAAGAACTTTGCTGCGTCAAAAGCAATTGATAAATTCCTTAGGCGAGCAAATGAGGAACTCTCTAAGAAGTAATCCTTTGTTCCGTTACTTTCAACCGCATCATAAAAACTTCTATAGTACGCTACAAAAGCTCCTGTCTCACCTCCGATTGTCACTGGTTTATCATAATCGCTATGTAATCCTTCAGAATAAGCCCATTCTTTTGTTTGATTATATGTTTTAGCCCCACCTACCCAATCGATCTGAACCGATACATCAAGATAATCTTTATATGAAAAGGTGTTGGTAAATGACATGTTGAATGCCGGAGTCGTGTTACCAAGCACATATTTATCGCTTGTAAATTGAACACGTTTAGAAGTTTTATCCACCACTCTTCCATCCACTAACTCAAAATTAGAGGCATTCGCTTGATTCAAATAAAAAGCACCTTTTTGATCTTTTTGATCTATGCTCGTTATTGCTCTGTATCCATACAAAGTCCCAAATTGTTGTCCAGGACGAAGGGTATAAGTTCCCGCACTTGTCCATGTCAGAGGAATATCTTTACCGTCAGCTGTGTTTTTGGTAAATGATTTCGAGGTACCAAAAGCAGTTACAAAATCCCATTTAAAATTATCGCTTCTGTATACATCCATGTCTAAGCTAAATTGTACCCCATTTGACTCCAAGCTAATGTAGTTATCCCAGATTGACTCTGAGCCTGCTGAAACAGGAGTAACCCGTTGCCAAACAACGTCAGTACCTTGTCTATTCCAAACAGAAACGCTTCCATTAATAAATGGAAACCAAGAACCAGAGCTGGGCGCTATGGAAAATTCAGTTCCAAACTCAAATTCTTTGGAGTTTTCTACCTTGAGATTAGGGTTAGACACAATAGATTGAGGGAAGAGGTAAGAACCATTATCAACATTTCCAGTATTAAAAGTGTTTACTCTTAGAAAATGGTTTGGAACTGACCCAACTATGTCACCAACAAAATTTACTGGCTGCGTACCAGCCTCACCATAAGCAGCTCTCAATTTAAACTCTGGAACTATGCCTGACAGGGCATCCCAAAATCCAAATTTAGAGATTCTCAAAAATGCATCTCCCCTAGGAAAAGTAAATGCCTGTTTAGAGTCTCCGTATGTAGAGCTAAAGTCAGTTCTAAATCCACCAGAAACACCAACCATGTCTTTGTACTCAAAACGCTGGTTGACCAAGTATCCGTATGTGATGAACCTATCCTTATACTCGCTAGCTGCGTTACTTGAGGCCTGGGCTCCATTTACTAAATCAATGGGCGTATAAGAAGGAAGGCCTGTGAATGTTGTATACACCCTTTGAAAATCATTGTTTCTATAATCAAATGCCAACTGAGTAGAAGAAACCAATGGGAAATCCATTTTTAGGTCTTTAGCAAAGTCAACTTTGGCAAGAGCCGTAAAAATGGAGTTGATATTATACTGATTGGTGCTGGCTTTTGCGATTTGCCCAGTTGAGTTAGTCGTGTAATAAGCAGAATTAAACTTAAAACTTGCCAACTCTGTTTGATTCTGGGTATTTCTTGAAAAATCACCCAATTGGTAATTAATACCCACCTTATAATCCAGTTCAAAAAATTTGTTAAGATTATAGTGCAAATTCAAAGATGGAATAATGTCAATTGTTTTATTACTATATTTTTGAACCTCTTGAGCATAAAGTGGATTAGTACTATTTGCGCCCGCGCCAGAGCCAAATTTATACAGATAGCTGCCATCTGGAGCTCGGAATTTGAAATCAGCGAATGGGTATGTGTAAATTGCAGATGAAAGTCCAGCACCATTTGGATTGACCGAATTATCTGTATAAACCAATTGTGTTACTGAACGAAGAGTTAAATTCTTAGCAAGTTCAAATCCTAAATTTGTAGTAAGATTAGTTCTATTAAGTGCTCCTTGAATAACGGACTCTTGCTTAAGATTTGACAGACTAATTGAATAATCAGATTTGTCCTTACCCCCGGACACATTAACATTGAAATTCGTAGTGATTGCTTGCCTAAAAAGTTGACTAATATGATCGTAATACTTTGTGTTATTTTTATACGGCTTATCATATTTGGCTGTCGCACCGCTATTCCAAATTGGTGAGCCCCAAATACCTGTAGAGTTTTGCGATAAAAGACCTCCACCTGTTTGGGTGATATCACCATTTGCATCTGTTGTAAAAGAATGGTTAAGTGGTTGGCGTAAATTGCCTATGTTCAAATAGTCATTCGAACTTACATTATAAGATGCCGACAGCTTCATTGGTCCAGCCTTCCCTTTTTTTGTAAAGATTTGAATAACGCCATTTGCACCTTGAGCGCCATAGATGGTTGCTGCCGAAGCTCCTTGTACTACTTCAACTCTATCAACATTGTTTAAATCAATTGAATTCAATGAAGTAGCTCCCATTTGTACGCCATCAACCATTATAAGTGGTTGGGTACCCCCAGAAACCGTATTGATACCTCTCAATTGAATACTTACTGGAGACCCTGGATTGCCTGACGAAGAGAAAATTTGTGCACCCGCAATCTTTCCAACTAAAGCTTGATCAAGAGATGCCGCAGGAACCGATGGGAGCCTATCAGAAGTAATTGATTCAACCGAAATGGCTAGCTTCTTTCTATCAGTCGCAACCCCAGTACCCGTTACAACAATTTCAGAAAGCTGAGTAACATCCAACCCAAGTTGAACATCAACAATAGTTCTTTCCCCAACGGCAATCTCAGACGTCTTTAAGCCGATAAAAGAAAAAACAAGACTACCTCCAGAGGAAGGAATAGAAAGCGAATACTTTCCATCGGCATCGGTGACGGAACCATTTGTGGTTCCTTTCACGATCACATTCACACCAGGCAAAGCAGATCCATCTTCAGCAGAGGATACCTTGCCGGTGATCACCCGTTCTTGCGCCCAAGCACTGAGCACGAAGACGAATGAGAAGCATAATAGTAAAAACTTCTTCATAGGTTTT
>JABFSY010000209.1 GCA_013140395.1 Cyclobacteriaceae bacterium | reverse complement strand
ATGCTCTGCATGACGTTGCGCTATTCGCCCACAACCAACAATGCCGAATTTAACTTTTAATGCCATCTTGCTTTTTTAAACTGAATGCTTTGCGGAATTTTTGAGTCTTTTGTAACAAGCTCATATATCCATTTTTTAGCTTTGCGTCTGTTTTAAATTCTTCATGCTTCCGCGGTGGTTCTTGCATGATCGATTCAAATTCTGCTTTGGTTAACCCTAGTTTTTTCAGAACATATTCCCTATCCTGGTCCAATTCTTCTTTTTTGTATAGCGGTAATTCAAGTTCCTGCAAAGCTTGTCCCTTCGTAAGTTGACCAGAGCATATCAACGTAGAGAGATGCGCTTTGCGTTTATCAATTTTAAACTTCTCAGGCAATATATAAGCCTGGTAAAATTTTGTAAACAGCGATTCATAATGTTTTCCTCCATAATCACGCCAATCCAATTCCTTTGTTATAAATTGTTTTATTTCCTGCTTATTGTAAGGCACGTAGTTAAGAATGGAAACAGGCGCCAATCTTAAAACTACTGAATAGTAGATGTATCTTTTGAAATCAAAAAAAGGATAGGTTTTAAGCTTAATTTTTCCGAACTGGTTATGGATATCTCTCAGGTTGGCAAAGTCCATTTTTTTATATAGCCAGCTGGCAGGCATAATATGCTCCGTAACGATATTGGTTCCGCTGATCATGTAACTAATTCCGTGCTGTTTTGCTAACTTATACATCGTTGCAAATATGGCGTGGTCGGAAACCACTTCAATGTCTACTACGGATGCTCTCAGATAGGCGAGTTGAATGTCTTTAAATTCCTGCCAGTTGACGACCAACGTATACAAATCAATGTCTAGCTTAGTTATGATGTTTTCTATGTTCTTTACAGCCAGTTCGGAATTCCAACCGTTATCTAAATGTACGGCCAACGGACGGAGGCCTAATCGCTTTACCAAGTAGGCTACATACGTACTGTCAACACCTCCGCTCAAGCCGATAAGGCAATCATATTTTCTTCCGCGCCCTTTTGTTTTGATGATATCTGCCAATTGCCTTAGCTTCTCCGCTCCTGCTTCGCCCAAAAACACGCTCTTTTCCGCTCGTCTGTAATCGTGGTAATAATTACAAACACCGTTCTCGTCAAAGGTAATCTCCGGATCGGCAATATTATCCATCACCGTTAAGGTGCATTGGCGATAATCTGCATCTTCCTTTCGCAATACCATAAACTTGTTTTAGCCCTTAATCAATCTGTAAAAATAGCTTTTCTTTTAATTCTTTCTGATCAGGATAGCTAATCAAAACAGCTCTATGTGGGCGTTGAAAAACGAAAAGGCTCCCGGCAGACACAGCCGAAGCACCCGCTTTGACGGCCAGTGCAAAATCTGCAACTGAGGCTGCACCGCCTATTGCCACAACGGGTATATTTACCGCTGAAGAGACGAGGTTTATCAAGTCTGCGTCATATCCCAAAAAAGTACCATCCCGGTCAATTGCATTTAATAACAATTCCCCTGCACCTGCCTTTTCCATCTGCTGGGCATACTCAACTGGATCAATACGGGTATTTTTTGAGCCATTTCGAACATAAACGCTGTGCTTGCCCCATAAATTTTTCTTCGAATCGATCGAAACGACAATGCTTTGACTGCCTACGTAATTAGCCGCCTCCTTAACCAATTGCGGATATTCAAATGAAATCGTATTTAAAATAACTTTCTCAACTCCGGAGGCTATGAGCTCCTTGATTTCGTCTAGTTTGGTAATGCCACCGCCATATCCCAATGGCATAAAAGCCTCACTCGCAATTTCTCTTATGGCAGAAATGTCAGGGGGACGTTTTTGCGCGGTAGCCGAAATATCCAAGACTACAATTTCGTCCACCTCCTTTTCGTTGAATATCTTTACCGCGTTTATAGGATCGCCTACATATTTATGATCTTTAAATTTAAGTGACTTAACCAAACCGCCATTTTGGATAAGCAAAGCAGGGATCACTCTTACTCGTTTCATTTATAGAGCGCAGAAAAATTATTCAATAGCTTCATTCCAAACTTATGGCTCTTCTCGGGGTGAAACTGAACTCCCAGAATATTTTCACGCTCCACGCCCGCCACAAATCGATACCCATATTCGGCATGCACAAGGGCATCTGATGGATCATTTAGTTCGGGATGGTAGGAATGCACAAAATAAAAACGAGGCTCTTCGTACATATCCCTAAAAAGCCTTGACTCTTTGAAGGGTGTTACATCAGACCAACCCATGGGGGGAATCTTCAGACCGGCCGGCTTTAGCTCATCTTTGAATTTTACTATTTTCCCTTTGATCCATCCAAGACCCGGCCGCAGCCCCTCTTCACTTCCCTCCAACAATAGTTGCATGCCTACACAAACTCCCAATACCGGAATCCTATCTTCTATTACTTTTTTATTTAAAACAGGAAGTAACCCCGAGCTCTCCAATTTTTCAACACATGTATCAAACGCCCCGACACCGGGGAGAATCAATTGAGTAGCTTCCTGTATCTCTTCGCCCTTGTCGCTGATCAGAGAAGGCACACCGATCTTCTTCAACATGTTCTGTATGGAAGCAAGATTGCCAACTCCGTAATTTACAATGGTTAACATTAATTGGTCTTTATCTTAAAGATTTTGCAAAACCGGCCAAACGTCAGCGCTCTGAAATAAATCAATTCATATGCACGTTTACCCTCAGTAAATAGATCAAACTGATTTAATAATTCATTAGAAAATATTCCGGTGGCAGTAATTACATCTTTTAATTCCTGACGAACAACAGATTTATTCAATAGCATCCATTGATCATCAGGGGCTACAAACCCCATCTTATCTTTTCTGTTTTTAATGGACTCGGGAAGTTCCGTAACAGCCTCTCTCAGAACCGCCTTCGTATATCCATTTCTGATTTTGTAAGATGACGGCAACCCAATGCAATATTCAACAAGACGGTGATCTAAAAAGGGAAGTCGTGATTCAATAGAAAATAGCATCGAATTTCTATCTTCAGAATGAAGCTGGTAGGGAATGCTGGAATGTTGGATTTCGGCAATGCTAAGATCGCGCACCGAATTGTAATCAAAGTCAACTGCAAACGATTTGGCCAGTTGATTCCAATTTTCATTTAACCAGGGGTGCATAGGCTTTCGCAACAATTTATTTACTTGCTTTACCATTTTAAAAAGGTAAGCAGTCCGCCAAAACGATCTCAGCTCATTGAGCAAACTTGAATTACGATGAGCTGCCTTTTGTTTGAACATCACCCAAACAGTCGTCCATCTAAACGACCTCAATAGTTCCTTTACATAAGCCACCCAAAATTCGCCATAGCCGCACAAATATTCGTCAGATCCCTGTCCGTCTTGCATGACAATGATCCCAGACTTACGAGCTTCTTTAAACACGCTATACTCCGAATAATGTGAGGCGCTGCCAAACGGTTGGTCCTGGTGGTAGATTATTTCATCGAGGTGCCCTTGCTCCAATAAGTGATTTAGGTCAGGATACACTTTGTTTGACCGAAAACCAGTTTGCGCTGTTACCAAATCACTAAATTGCTGTTCGTCATAGCGCTTATCTGCATAACAGGAAGTAATAGTGGCAAATTTTTCGTTGGCCATAGCCTTTCCGTGGATGATACCCACGATAGCCGAGCTATCAATGCCGCCCGAAAGACAGCTCCCAACACGCACATCCGATCGCATTCGAATGCGCACACTATCCTCAAACAACGAGCGCACCTTTTTTACGGCAGTATAAAAACTATCTTGAATAGGAACCGATGCCTTATCCAAAAAATACCAGGGTTGTATTTCGATGCCGTGCGTGGCAAGATTATATTTCAAATAATGGCCCGGACGCAGTTCGCTTACTCCTTCAAAAAAAGTTTGGTTCGAATAATTTAGCAATCCACTTACCAAAAAATTTACCGCTACTGATTTATTCAGGACAGGCAGAAATTCCTGACAGGCAGTGAATTGTTT
>JABFSY010000157.1 GCA_013140395.1 Cyclobacteriaceae bacterium | reverse complement strand
AATGGCTCTGATTTCAGTGTGCTCAAAGAGTGGCTACCGATCTACTGAATTCTGACAAAAAGTCGACACCATGTGGGTAGCCAAACCTGGACTAGTTACCATGGCATGCCCTTTTCACAAAAAAATACACCTTAGCCAAGACAAAAAATGGAGGGTTCACTCTGGCTGCGAAGAATTGAATAAAATGACTCCTGCGAATTGGTTTGTTATACCGCCTATTCAGGCTTACTATTACCAGCGCCAAGTGGAGTATCCGCCACTGCCACCCTTTAAAAAGGGGTGCGATTCAAACCGAATTTTAAGCACTCTGGACCTGATTTACCCAAAACAAAACGCCAAAATCTTCATTCCACGTCAATTAGGAGGAAACAATGGACAAGTTATTTTTGAAGCTGTCCATTCAGATCCGAAGGCAGTTATTTATTGGCACTTGGACGGCATTTTTGTTGCAAAAACCTCGAAAAAACACAGTTTTGGCCTAAATCCAGAAAAAGGATCCCATGAGTTAACACTGGTTGATAGCGGTGGCGAGTCGATTACGCGCTCATTTAAAGTACTCTCCAATGAATAATTTTTTCTCATAACTATTTGTTATGTAAGGTTTTGATTACATTAGCTTAAATTAATTGATGAGTATGTCTGAGATTTGTGGCACAAGTAAACAACACCCAATGAAAAAGAAGTTGACTTTAGTCTTATTGATTTTGACTGTTGCGCTCAATTTTAAGGTCTCTGCCAGCAAGGGACAATTGAGTAGGAAAGCATCAAACTATGTAGTTATTGGCGCTTTCTCGATACCCAAAAACGCAATTGAATTTACCAACAGCGTAAAACAGAGTAACCCAACAGCTGAATTTTCAATAAATCCGCTCCGGAACCTGTTTTATGTATATGTGCTAACAACCGCTGATGTTGAAGCTGCATTTAACGAGGCGAAAAAATTACGTCTGGGTGGCTATTCCGATGCATGGGTGTTCAGCGGTGTTTTAGGTGAAGATCAAGAAGATTCAAGCAAAGGCACTGACACCAATCCAATTACAAGAATATCAATTGAAAAAGTAGAAGTATCTGACAACAAAACAGTTGAGCAACCAAACGTTACAACACCTGAGAACGGTTCGACCACGTTACCGACAGAATCGAATCCTGTTACCACTAAAACCGAAGTTACAACTACTCCAGTTCCTGTTTCGGTAATTGAAGAAGTAGAAGCAGGAAGCAAAAAATTCCTATTCAAAGTCTTTACAAATAATCAAAAGGAAATCCAGGGCGATATAGATGTAATGGATTTGGATAAGACAAAACCAAAAAAAGTGGCTTCCTACCGCGCCAATGAGCCCGTTAATGTAAAGCCCGCTAACAAATCAGGAAACGTGTCTTTTGTATGCGAGGTTTTTGGGTATCGTAAGATTCAAACTGTTGCCAATTTCAATCAACCAGAAGCTACTGAAGGGATTACAATCGAGGAGAATAAAGCCGTTGTGCCTTTTGAGTTAGTTCGACTGAAGAAAGGTGATTTTGCGGTGATGTATAATGTTTACTTTTTCAAAGATGCGGGCATCATGCGCCCGGAATCAAAATATGAAGTAAATAGTTTACTTGATATGCTGAAGGAAAATCCTAAGTACAAAATCAAGATTCACGGGCACACGAATGGAAATTCTCATGGCAAAGTAATTTCAATGGGAGACTCTAAGAATTTCTTTGGTATCACGGTCGATGTAAAAGAAGGATTTGGTTCTGCTAAAAAACTTTCCGAAGAAAGAGCACTTGTCATTCAAAACTATCTCATCAGTCAGGGTGTAGATCCAAGCCGCATGCAAGTAAAAGCCTGGGGTGGCAAGAAGCCAGTATACGAAGAAGATCACGCGTTGGCTTCAGCCAACGTACGCGTGGAGATCGAAATCTTGGAAGACTAGGTTTTTATGGCGAGATTCCCGAATGGGAAATTTCATCAGTGACCTTTCGGGAAAAGAATTCCCGGAAAATCAAAAAGTACACTCTGGCCAAATAAAGTCTGAAATTCTTCAAAAGATCAAAGAAGCAAACCCAGGCTTTAACGAAACATGTAGTGTTTCAGTATCCGAGCTGAACGAATACCGGAATCGTTATATTCAATCAACGCTTGAGCTAGAGGTTGGAACACTCTCTCAATTGGAAAAAGAGGTGCTCGAAGCTCTTCACAAAAACAAACTCATTTCTGGTGATGTTGACGAAACAATAGATGAGACATTGACCTATGGCCAACGACTGGCCGATAAAATCGCCTCTTTCGGGGGAAGTTGGACCTTTATCATCTTTTTCTTCTGTATTCTATTCTGCTGGATTGGCCTCAACCTATATTTTTTCAGCAGGCCGTTCGATCCGTTTCCCTTTATTTTATTGAATCTTATTCTTTCCTGCCTCGCAGCTTTGCAGGCACCGGTGATCATGATGAGCCAGAATAGACAGGAAGAAAAAGACCGGGAACGATCGAAACATGACTATCAGGTGAATTTAAAAGCAGAACTCGAAATTCGAATGCTTCATGAAAAAATGGATCATCTCATTCTACACCAACAACAACGTCTATTTGAAATTCAGCAGATACAACTGGATATGTTGAAGGAAATTAAGGACCAAATAAACCAGCGTTCATAACACTCTGTTGCTTATGTTCCGGAGGGTCGTTGCAGCTCAACGATTTCGAGTAATAATTTCCAGATAAAAATTGTTACTTTAGTACATTCAAAATCCTTTCCATGAAAAAACTGTTTCCGTTTCTTGCCCTCGTGTTTGGCTTGCTACACCATTCATCCATTGCACAAGAAAATCTCAATTATTATGTAACAATAGGTGTATTTGCCAAAACCGACAATGTAAATAGGCTTATAGAAAAAGCGAACAAGGAAGGCCTCACTGCACAGTCCGCGAATAGAGTGGGTAGTAATCTTAATTATGTATATGTACTTGCCACGACAGAAAAAAGAAAAGCATATGCGCTTGCTGTAAAGTTACGCGCTGAAACGGAATATAAAGACACTTGGGTTTTTGAAGGATCTTTGGGTGAAGTGCCAGTAGCTGAAGTGATTGAACCGGCAGTAGAAAAGAAAGAAGAACCGGTAGTAGAAAAGAAAGAAGAACCGGTAGTAGAAAAGAAAGACGAGCCTGTAGTAGAAATAAAGCCTTTAGAACCAGAGATCAAACCCGCCATCGATTCTTCAACATTGGTAAAGCCGATTGAAAAACCTATTGAGCCAATTGTTGAAAAGAAGCCTGCGGGTAAACCTTTCTATTTCAAATTGAGAAACGTGGCAGATAATAGTGAAGTGAAATCTGGAGAAGTGCACGTGCAAGAAGCTGTACGCGCCACTCAGTATCAGGCATTCAAACCTGGAGAAGTGGTGTATTTAGAAGCGCCCAAAAATAAAAGAGGTTCATATACAGTAGTCACCCAAGTACCAGGATACAGTCCGCTGAGTACCGTATTTAATTATCAAAACCCTGCTGGCGAAAAAGGTAGTAGTGACGAAGTAATTATTGAATTGCCGGTAACAAAAGCAAAAAAAGGAGACTATGTTGACTTCAACAATGTAAAATTTTTCAAGAATTCCTCCATCCTACAGGCCGGATCACAAAATGAATTAGACGGGTTGGTTGACTTGATGAAAGAGAACGTAAAATACAAATTGAAGATTCACGGCCATGTGAACGGAACACAAAGCAGAGAATGTTTTGTGCGAGGTGCCAACTCCAGTTTCTTTGCAACTAATCCTTCGGCTGACAGAACAGAGAAAAATATGTCGTCCAAAGATCTTTCTACTCTTCGCGCGGAAACAGTGAAGGATTATTTGCTTAGCCAAGGAATTGACGCATCTCGCCTCAGCACCAAAGGCGAAGGCGGCAAAATTCCTCTTTATCCAGAAGGAGGTTCGTTAGGACCCCTCAACGACCGGATTGAAATCGAGTTTACGAAACACTAAGCTGTAATCGCTTTCAAAATATCGTGCTGCGTAATAA
>JABFSY010000433.1 GCA_013140395.1 Cyclobacteriaceae bacterium | reverse complement strand
CATTGATTCCCCTTGACTCGATCAATTGGGTCGTTACTACCGAGGTGGGCTTGTTTGACGCCACCCAAAGCGCTATGAGAGCTCTTCACTATGTGCAGGGTGCGGAGACGATAGATATCGACCAACTCAAGCAAACCTATTACGAGCCTTCATTACTCCCCAAAATTTTAGGTTATAACAATGAACCTATTCGAACGGCAAAGAACTTGACAGAGCTAGCATTGTATCCGGAGATAAATCTTCAGCATCCTTCGCTCAATAATGGTAAACTTGGAATTCAACTGGAAGATCAGGGTGGCGGTTATGGCCAAATTGTGGTGTTGATCAATGACAAAGAGGTTGTTCGTGACTTGAGTGAGATGGTTGCTGTTGATAAATTACGTCCTGAAATTTCTATGACCTATGATTTAAAAAATCATCCCTACATAAAAGAAGGAGAACTAAACAAAGTTTCTGTGAAGGCCTATAATAAAACGGGCAATATAGTCAGCAAACCAAAAAATTTATATTTGCTTCCTACCTCAAACGGAAAAAAGCAAAAGCCAAAACTTCACGCTTTGTTGGTTGGTGTTTCTGACTATGTCGGAGCAGAATTGGATCTTTCATTGGCGGCCAAAGACGCAACTGATTTATCGAAGGCGCTTACAGCAAGCGCTAATCAATACCTGGGTGGAGACAATATTGATGTTGTATTACTTACAACGGATAATAAGAATCCGTTTTTTAAACCGACCAAGCAAAATATTAAAAGAGCACTTGACTTATTTGCCAAGAACTCGGGACCCAATGACATACTCTTCTTATACTTGGCGGGCCATGGGGTAAACTATGGCGGAACGGAGGGTGATTTCTATTTTTTAACTGCCGATGCGCAAAGTGGAACTTTAACCGATGATGGTGTTAGAAATGGTGTTGCCATATCTAGTCTGGAGTTTACAGAGCTGATAAAAAAGATACCTGCCACTAAGCAAGTCATGATTATAGATGCATGTCATTCCGGGCAATTCTTAGGTGACCTTTCAAAGAATATGAGCTCGTCTCAGGTGAGAGCTATGGAAACGTTGAAGGACAAAACGGGACTTTATGTTTTAGCAGGTTCGGCTGCCGATGCGCTCAGCTATGAGTCGGGTTCTTTTGGGCACGGAATACTCACATACAGTTTGCTCTATGGTATAAAAGGCCCCGCGCTGCGCGAAAATGAGTTCATTGATATCTTAAAGTTGTTTCAGTTCTCAATTGATAAAGTTCCTCAACTTGCGGCCGGTATTGGTGGTATTCAAAAACCTGAACTGAGAGTGCCGGCTGAAGCAACCAGTTTCGATATTGGAAAAATGTTAGAAGCGGAAAAAAATAACATTGAACTGACCCATCCCAAACCTGTTTTTATCCGAAGTGATTTTCGCGAGGAGACAGAAGATTTTGATGTTTTGGATCTATCCGCGGAACTCGACACAGAGCTGAGATTGAGGGCCAAAGAAGGCTCTGGAAAGATTGACTTTGTGGATACAAGAAAATTTGAAGATGGACTTGTGCTAAGAGGCCGCTATGCGAAGAATGGAACCATCATCACTGCAAAGGTCAGATATTTTAAAGGCGTGAAATTATTGGGCGAATTTGAAATGAATTCAGAAGGGATTAATGATCTTGCTAAAAAAATTGTTGAACAAGTGGTGAAGAACCTAGCCCCTTAGGCACAATCTTCCTTAAGTCGAGAAATACTTACTAAATTAAATACAATATCTATGCTTGACCAACTTATTAAATTGGTGGAACAAAACGCTGGCAAAGCCATCGTTAACAACAGTGCGATTCCTAACCAGCACAACAATGCAGCTATTCAAGAAGTAGCTACCCAGATATTCAACGGACTTCAATCTCAGGCAAAGCAAGGTAACTTGACCCAACTTGTTGGTTTGTTTCAGGGCGGGGGATCTTCGCTTACCAGTAATCCAATAATAAGTTCATTGATTACGTCTGTTGCCAGTAGCGTAGCTTCCAAATTTGGAATATCTCCACAAGCTGCACAGAGCATGGCTTCTAGCTTACTACCTACTGTGATGAGTCAGTTGGTGACGAAAACAAATGATCCCACGGACAGCAGCTTTGACTTAGGTGGAATTTTAAAAACAGTATCTGGGAATAGTGGCCTAGATGTAGGTAGTTTAATTGGGCAAGTAGCTGGCGGTGATGGTAAAGGTGCTTTGGGTGGACTAGGCGGAATGCTAGGTGGGATATTCGGAAAAAAATAGGTTTACTAGTCTTATTAAACAGGCTCCTTTACGAAAGTAATGGGGCTTTTTTGTTTTTGTTCCATACGTAGAAACTTCCTTTGAAGGATAACCATCCCAACGTCATCCCAATCAAGGCTCCGACAAGAATATCTGAAGGATAGTGAACGCCCAGGTAAATTCGGGTGTAGGTCATTAGGGCGGCCCAAACAAAGACGACCCAGATCCATCGATAGTACTTTTTAAGGGACAACCAAACAAACATGGCAACACCAAATGTGTCTGCTGCATGGCTCGAGGCGAAGCCATATAATCCACCTCGATAGTCATTTACCAAATGAAGAAGACCTTCTAGACCAGGCTCGTGTGAGGGACGGAGGCGTGCAAAAAAAGGTTTCATAAACCCAGAGGTAATACGATCGCACAACAAAATAGTTAGCGCTACTCCCAATAGAATCCATATGCTTGACTTTCCATAGATTTTGATCACCAAATAAATAAGAATGGCATATAGTGGTGTCCAAACAAATGTCTCGGTTAACGTTAACATAACGGAGTCAAAAAAAGGGCTATTCCATCCATTTAGAAACAGAAGTAACCTTTTATCTAATTCGAGTAACTCTTCCATCGACTTAATTTAAGTTCGAGTTTTTATTGTCAGCCAAATATCTTACTTTTTAACTGTTTTAGTCTATGTCTATGGAACGATTTGATCTGATCATTATTGGCGCAGGGCCCTCTGGATATGCTGCTGCCATGCGCGCGCTTGATTTTAAGAAGAAAATTTTGCTCGTGGAGAAGAATAAGGTCGGTGGTGCAGGTATTACCAACGGTGCCTTGTCTTCAAAAACCTGGTGGGAGTTATCTCGCGAGGCCTCAGCTTTTCGAAAAAACCTAAAGAGATACAACATAAAAGCACCATCGATCAGTTATGATGAAATCCAGTCTGAAGTGAGAAAAGCAGTAGAGGAAAGAAAATCGATGTTGGAAGAACACATGGATCAACTTCGTCATTCGCCCTATGCCAACTTGCTGGAGTTTAAAACAGGCGATGCACGACTTCTCTCACAGCATGAGGTTGAAATTTCTGTAGGAGCGCGAAAAGAAGTAGTATATGGAGATTATATAATTCTTGCCACCGGAAGCAGACCTCGGTACTTGCCTGAGTTACCCATCGATGAAAAGTTGGTAATGACAAGCGAAGGCATTGAGAGTATGACCGATTTTCCCGAGAGTATGGTGATTGTTGGTGCTGGGGTTATTGGCTGCGAGTACGCTACTATATTTAGTGGATTTGGTAAAACAAAAGTCAATCTGATTGACAAAGGTGATCGCATTCTTCCTTTCGAAGATAAAGATGTGGTCGACATTATAGAGCGCAACATGGAAAACAATGGAGTTCTCATCCACCGGAATTCCAAGCTGTTGGGGATGCGAATCATTCACGGGAGGGTCGAATACGAATTAGAGTATACGGATGGCAGTAAAGAAACATTCAATGTCGAAAAAGCCTTAGTGTCTGTAGGGCGCGTAGCAAACCTGGAAGATCTTTGGGACGATAAAGTAGGCATTGATATCACCAAGCGGGGCATTCATAACAACGACACCCAAACCAACATTTCGAACATTTACGCGGTAGGAGATCTCACTGCAGATATTTCACTAGTCAATGTGGGTGAGCTGGAAGGACGCTATGCTGTAGAAAGAATTTTTGGTAAGCCTGATCGCAAGCTGGTTTATGAAAACATCAGCACGATCATGTTCTTAAATCCTGAAGTGGCAGGAGTGGGGCTAAATGAGACTTATGCCCAAGAAAAGGGGATAGAGTATAAAGTGGTTACGTTGGAATATAGTACGATTGCACGGGCCATAGCAAAGCGAAATACGCAAGGCTTCATAAAATTGCTGGTGACCAATGACGATGCAATGAAAATATTGGGAATGAAGGTTGTGGGTCTCCATGCCGGTAGTGCCATTCAGGCTGTAGCAGTGCTTATTTCCATGGATAAGGGGATTGAAGAATTAGCTGAGTGTGTACATCCCCATCCAAGTATTACCGAGGGCATTCAAGAGTGTGTGCGAATGCTCATGGGAAAATCAATGTTCAAACCTTCTGCATTGCGAGGCAGACTTTCTTGCAGAAGATATGTACGTGGGGTTTACGAAGATATTGTATTCTAGCAGTACTTGCGTTCAATCAATTCAAGTTTAGACTCAATGTCAGGCCATACCAAGCTTGGTTTTGGTAAATCCAGATGTCTTTGTCTCTATCGGTGATATAATCCCAACCAATTCCCAGTCCAACTGTCAGATTATTAAACCCAACCATCGTTGCGAGTCCACGGCTTAAAATAAATGCATTGTATTCATCAGTCGTTCTATAGTTTGTTGTCCAAGGACTCACAAAGGCGGTACCAAATCCTCCAATAGCACCGACCGTCATTGCCCGGTGGTGAATTTTCTTGGTTTGTCGAACTGGATTTTTATCAAAATGAACTCGAAATCTATCAAGCCGATATCCTAAAAAAATATTACCGTTAAAATCTGTATTTAGCTGAACTGGAAAGTTCGCGGTCGAAGGCCTGAATTTAAAAGGAGTAATAAGCACGTCCACATCAAAGCTGCGTTTTAGAAATAATTGATCTGCTGATTGCTTGTTCGGATTAGCTACCGCTATTGTTTGATCTGTACTAACGATGGTCACTGAATCGTGATCCACATCTACATAGACTTTACGAAAGTGTTCGCCTGGCTGCTTAAACTCATAGTAGCCAGGAATCAATTGTGATTCAGGGATTTTTTTCAAACCACCACATGAAGATAACATTCCAACCAACAACAGCGAAGTCAATAGCTTGGTCATCGATTGTGAATTAAGCAACCCGCTCGATCAAGGCTCCCAATTTTTTCAAACGTCCTTCAATATTTTGATAGCCCCGATCTATCTGTTCAACATTTGAGATTTCACTTTCTCCTGAGGCAGATAGTGCAGCAATTAATAGCGCTACTCCCGCACGAATATCGGGCGATGACATTTTGATGCCGCGGAGCAATTGTTTCCGGTCGAGTCCCATAATACTTGCTCGGTGGGGATCGCAGAGAATAATCTGGGCACCATGTCAATTAGCTTATCGACAAAGAACAATCGACTCTCAAACATCTTTTGGTGAATGAGCACATTGCCTTTTGCTTGAGTTGCCACAACCAAAACAATACTTAGTAGATCCGGTGTAAATCCGGGCCAAGGAGAATCTGCGACTGTTAGGATAGAGCCATCAATAAAGGTTTCTATTTCGTAACGCTCTTGCGAAGGGATGTAAATATCATCTCCACGAAACTCCATTTTAATTCCCAGCCGTCTGAATATTTCAGGAATGATGCCCAGCATATCGATGCGACAGTTCTTAATTGTCACTTCCGATTGCGTCATAGCCGCAAGCCCAATAAAACTCCCGATTTCAATCATATCAGGGAGAAGAGTATGCTCGGTTCCGTGCAATTTTTCCACACCCTCAATCGAAATTAGGTTGGATCCAATTCCACTGATCCTGGCACCCATCCGGTTCAGCATATTGCAAAGCTGTTGAAGATAAGGTTCGCAGGCAGCGTTGTAGATGGTAGTCGTTCCTTTCGCCAACACAGCAGCCATTATGATATTGGCGGTTCCTGTAACAGATGCCTCATCCAGCAGCATGTAGCATCCTTTCAGATGAGAGGCGTCAATATTGTAAAGATTCTCGTCCGCATTGTAGTTGAATTTTGCCCCTAGGTTTTGAAAACCAATAAAGTGGGTGTCTAGTCTTCTACGTCCTATTTTATCACCACCGGGCTTTGGAATATTGGCCTCGCCAAACCGTGCCAAGATTGGGCCAAGCAACATGACCGAGCCACGCAGTGCGGCTGCTTTCTTCCGGTAAACTTCCGTTTTTAAAAAATCAGTATTTATGTTTGCTGCTGTAAATCGAAAAGAACCAGTGCCTAGCTTTTCAACTTTACATCCTAGATCGCCAACCAGTTCTATTAATTTATTCACGTCCAGAATGTCGGGCACATTGTGAATGGTGACTGGCTCGCTTGTGAGAAGCGGCACGCAAATAACTTGTAGAGCTTCGTTTTTGGCGCCTTGAGGTGTGATCTCTCCCTTTAACTTTTGACCGCCTTTAATTTTGAATGAACTCATTGATCTCTTCTGCGGTGGGGATTGTTGTTACCTCTTCGATTCTTATGAAAGCGCGGATTGCGATTGCGATTATTATTGTTGTTGTCACGTCCGCCTTCTCTGTTATCTCTATTATCATTAGGTCTTGGCGTTTTTCGTTCGCGATAAAGTTTCTCAAACAAATTCTCCTCGCGTACTTTTTCAAGATCGAGAACTAGTTTTCCTTGGGATAGATTTTTGAGATCTTTTACAATCACAGAATCATCCAATGTTTCTTTATTCCAGTTACTGTGAAAAGTCTTCATCAGTTTGCCTAAGTAGATGGAAGCTTCTTCACGCTCTTGTGGATCTTCTTTCTTTATGGCTTCCTTAATAAGTCTTTCTACATTCTTACCGTAATGTTTAAAACGCACCTCGCTTTGTGGGTACTCCATTTTACGAGGCTTCTTAAAAAGAATGGTGCGATCAGGAGTCGTGAAAGGATTGTCTATATATAAGTTAAAATCAGCAATGATATAAAGATCGTCCCACATCCGCTGCGGGTTTTCATGTGGTTCTTTCACCACTGGTGCGAGCTGCTTGATCAATTCGATTAGTGTAGTGGCCATTTTCGTCCTTTTTTCCTTTTCAGGAATTGTGCGGATATAGTTGACTAACTTTTGAACATTGCGGCCATATTCCTTTAGAATGATGCCCTCGCGCTGTGTATTGTATTCTCCAATCATGAAATGCTAATTCTCGTGTATTTTTAACTTAGCAAAACTAAGCAATAAGGTCTTCTCGCCAAAATCAGTAAAGTTGATCTTGGCCTTTCGTTCAGCACCCACTTCCTCCAATTTTACTACCGTGCCAAAGCCAAATTTCGGATGCTCTACTTTCATCCCTTCCAAAAGCCCTTTGGTATCACTTGGAGTGAAATCTGCTGCCGGTTTATAGGCTACAGCCCGCTGAACCGGCTGAGTGCTGATGGTCTTTTTTATGCCCGATACCAGACTCTTTGCATAGTTGGGGTTAGGGGTAGAATCTACTCCTCCAAAACGGGTGCTAATTTTGATAAACCGCTTATCGATATCGTCAAGAAAACGACTAGGCTCGCAATTCTTCAAACGACCAAAGCGATACCGCGTAAGTGCGTATGATAAAAACAGCTTTTGTTGAGCCCGTGTGATGGCAACATAAAATAGTCTCCGTTCTTCTTCTAATTCCGCTCGGCTACTCAACATCATCTGCGAAGGGAACAGGTCCTCCTCCAAGCCAACAATATAAACGTTCTTAAATTCCAATCCCTTGGCCATGTGGATCGTCATCAACGTGACCTTGTCAGGGTCGTTATCTTTATTCTCGTCTTGACCGGTCACGAGCGAAACTTCCTGTAGAAAAGCCCCGAGACTTTTATCTTCTTTTTCAGGATCGTCCACATACTCTTTAATGGCGTTTAGGAGTTCCTGAACGTTTTCGTATCGACTTAATCCCTCGACTGTTTTATCTTCATAAAGTTCTTTTAGAAGACCGGAAGCTTTTGCGATTTCTGCAGCCGCTTCGTAGGCGTCTTTGTTCTGGATTTCAATGGCGAAACGTTTTATCTTGGTGACAAAATCATCGATGGGATTCGCGGCTCGCCCGCCCAAAAATGAGCTTGCGTTCTGTACCACTTCCCAAATGGATATAGCATGATCGTTGGCAGCTACAATGATTTTATCAATGGTTGTATCACCGATACCGCGCTTGGGTAAATTGATAACTCGTCTAAAGGAAGCTTCATCTTGCTGATTCAATGAAAAACGTAAGTAGGCAAGTAGATCCTTTATTTCTTTGCGCTGATAGAATGAAAGACCGCCCACCACTTTGTATTTGATGTTCATTCTTCTGAGGGCTTCTTCAATGGCACGCGACTGACTATTGGTTCGATAGAGAATCACGAAGTCGCTAAACTTCCATTGGTGTTGCATTTTTTCTTCAAAAATGGAAGAGGCTACGAGCCTGCCTTCCTCATTGTCTGACACCGATTTGATCAACTCCACCAAACTGCCATCGTCATTGGCTGTCCAAACATTTTTGGGAAGTTGCGCTTTATTTTTGGAGATCACCGAATTGGCAGCTTCAACAATTGTCTTGGTGGAGCGGTAGTTCTGTTCCAATTTGATAATACGCAGATCTGGGTAGTCTTTCTCAAAATTTAGGATGTTGCTAATATCTGCGCCTCGAAAGCCATAGATGCTTTGTGCATCGTCACCTACCACGCAAACATTTTGCCGAACTGCTGCTAGTTTTCTAACAATGAAGTACTGGCACAGGTTGGTGTCTTGAAACTCATCGACTAATACATAATGAAACCGCTGTTGGTATTTGTTCAATACGTCCAGATGTTCTTTGAATAGCTTGTCCGTATTGAACAAAAGATCATCAAAGTCCATGGCGCCCGATTTAAAGCACCTGAGTGCATACGCCTTGTAGATGTTTCCGATCTCAGGGCGCATGTTTGATGCGTCATCCGCCATAATGATGGGGTGAACCAGGTATTCTTGCCAGGAAATAAGTTTGTTTTTAGCCGATGAAATGCGGTTGTAGACCGTGTTGACTTTGTACTGTGTTTCGTCTAGACCCATCTCCTTCACGATCGATCTTAGCAACGATTTAGAGTCGTCTGTGTCGTAGATGGTGAAGTTATTGGGATATCCTAAATGATGCGCCTCAGCACGTAAAATTCGAGCAAATACAGAGTGGAATGTACCCATCCATAGGTTTTTCGCATCGGCTCCAACGACTACTTCAATCCGATCACGCATTTCCTTGGCGGCCTTGTTGGTGAAGGTCAGCGCCATGATGTTGAAAGGATCGACTTGGTGACCCTGCATGAGGTTGGCTATGCGGTAGGTGAGCACGCGGGTTTTGCCAGACCCTGCGCCAGCAATCAACATGCAAGGACCATCGGTATTGAGGACGGCCTCGAGTTGAGGTTCATTTAAGGTTTGTAAATAACTATCCATAATTTATCCTGCAAGTTAGTATCGCGGGGCGCGTTTGAGTAGAAAATTGGGTTTAATTTTATGTTTTTAAATAAGTGATGAAACCAGATTTTCTAGCCACTAACAAGAAAGAATCCTTTTCAAGCTGGAAATTTCGAACCTTGATGAATTGGTACCCAATGTATTTTGGAACAGGCGGAAAAATCCTTTTTTGGTCCTCTGATTCGTCTGAGCTACATGTGCGATTGCGTTTATCCATTTGGACCTATAACTATGTCGGGACGCTGTTTGGAGGTAGCTTGTTTGCAGCCGCTGATCCTTTTTATATGCTCATGCTGTTTCGCGCATTAGGACCCGACTATGTGGTTTGGGACAAATCGGCAAACATTCGGTTTAAGAAGCCCGGCAGATCGACACTCTATGCAAGATACCTGATCACTGAAGACGATTTTGCGGAAATAAGACAAACTGTATTGACAGCAGGGGAGTTGACCAAGAATTTTTTGATTCAGTGGGTAGATAAAGACAATGTAGTGCATGCTGAAATAGTGCGAGAGTGTTACATTGCCGACAAGAAGTTTTATCAAAACAAGAAAGGCGACTCGCAACGTGCGAAGCTTACATTTAAACGAAGTGAAAAATGATTAAAGTTGGGGAGGTTTTGGTTTCGGATGACATTCGTGATGTGGAATTTGTATGTCACCTGGAAAAATGCAAGGGGGCTTGTTGTGTGGAGGGCGATTTAGGGGCACCCTTAGAAGAAGACGAGTTGCCAATCATGAAAGAAATTCAAGAGAAGGTAAAGCCTTACTTAACCCCCGAAGGGCTAAAATCAATTGAAGAGCAAGGCGCTTACATATTGGACGAAGATGGCGATTATTCAACGCCAACGATAGGAGGGAAGGAATGTGCTTATGCTCACTACAATGACTTAGGAATTCTTAAGTGCGGCATTGAGCAAGCATACTTGGATGGGAAGATTGAGTATAGAAAACCGATCTCTTGCCATTTGTATCCAATACGGATCACCAAAAACAAAAAAGGTTTCGAAGCCGTGAATTACCATAAATGGAGCATTTGCTCGGCTGCTTGTTCGTACGGAAAATCTTTACAAGTTCCGCTTTACAAGTTTTTGAAAGATCCACTCATCCGTAAATATGGAGAAGGTTGGTATGAGGAGTTGGTGGAGAAAGTTGAGAAGGGTTAATCATTGACATGAATACCTATTGGTTACATCGTCCTATTTTAAAGATCTGTATTCCGGCATTTCTAGCTTCACAAACGTTTCCATAAACAATACCATCACAACCGCAAACAGGACCTAAATTTCTGTGACAGGGTGTCCCTTTAAATCTCTCTTTTACTTTTACGTCACTACAAGGTAAAATAGTTAGTAAAAAATCAACATCTTGTTCTCCTTGTGCTTTCTCGATTAGTCTGGATTCGTTGTCAAAGTAGAGATGGCAGTTGTTGTCAGCTTTTGCAAAAAGCAAATATTCAGTATTATGACTAAAATTCTCATTGAAATCATTGTGAGATAAGACAAGCTCATTCTCGCTTACACAAGCTCCTTTAAACAACATTTTAAGTTTAAGGTATATTTTGTCGTTTGTTACGTCTTGAATTTTTACGAGCGCAACAAGATCAGAATTTCTTACCAGAGCGGAGTCAATTCCAACATCCCTCGATTGTTGACTTATTCCGATTATTGGAAGAAGTATAAAAGCGACTATAGCCACTGCTTTCATTTCAGTTGAATTAAGAATTAAACAAAAAAACCTCCCCAATTTGATTGAGGAGGTTTTTATCTTTTTTAAGGTAAAGAAATTACTCAGCCACTACATTTACTGTAATGCTGTGCTTCACTTCTTTGTGCAAATCAATATTCGCGATATAGGTTCCTAATTGCTTAGGCTGCTCCTTAAAGCTGATCTTTTTGCGATCCACATCAAATCCTTTTGCCTTCAATGCATCAGAGACCTGAACAGCTGTAACGGCTCCGAAAATCTTTCCGGATTCTCCTGCCTTTGTTCCAATCTCTAGTGTCATCTCACCAATCTTAGCTGCCAATGCTTCAGCATCCTGCTTCAGTTTCGCTGCTTTATGTGCCGCCTGGCGAATGTTCTCGGCTACCATTCTTTTGTTAGAATCGTTAGCGATCAATGCCACGCCATTTGGAATCAGGTAGTTGCGGCCGTAACCTGGCTTTACCTTTACCGTATCATTCTTGTAACCTAGTCCTGTTACGTCTTGCTTCAAAATTATTTCCATGGTTGTACAGGTTAAAGGTTATTTCATCTGGTCAGCCAAGTACGGAAGAATCGCCACGTGACGAGCTCTTTTAACGGCTTGCGCTACTCTGTTCTGATACTTCCAGCTGTTGCCAGTTAATCTGCGAGGAAGGATCTTTCCTTGTTCGTTGATAAACTTCAACAAGAAATCAGGATCTTTATAGTCGATGTATTTGATGCCGTTCTTCTTGAAGCGGCAATACTTGGGCTTTACTTCTGCCCGTTTTACGGATTCGTTTACTAGTGTCATGCGTTGGCCGCCTCCTTGCGCGGTGCTTGTTTTTTCGTTCTATTGAATTCTCCTTTGCGCCTGCGTTCGTTGTAAACGATCGAGTGTTTGTCCAATACGATCGTTAAAAATCGCATTACTGATTCATCTCTTCTATACTCTGTTTCCAGTGTATTGATGAGTGTGTTGTCTGTTGTCGCGAATTCGATGAGATTGTAGAAACCGGTAGACTTCTTTTGAATGGCATAGGCCATCTTCTTAAGTCCCCACTTTTCCACGTTGATAACGTTGGCTTTTGCCTTCGTCAACAACTTCACGAATTTCTCGACAGTATCCTTTGCCTGGTCCTCAGACAAAACGGGATTTAAAATGAATACCGTCTCGTAGTTTTTCATGGGTTTAACAATTGTTTTAAAATGAGGCGCAAAGGTATTGAAAAATACCCAATTGGCAACTGCTCAACGCAGAATATGTAAGTTGGTAAAGAACCCGATTTTTCCCGTCCAGAAAAGGCTAAAATGTGGCTTTTGGCTCTGATTTGCGCTATACAGGTTTAGTTATTGTTCATTTAACCCCCAATCGTAGTCCAGGTAGGAGATATTAGCGTCAGACTTGATTTTGATGGGGGAGTGTGCATTGATAAAGCCCCTCACGGACCCTCCTTTCTTGTTAAAGTCGCCACCATACCATTTAAACAGCATACTCAATTGAGGCTTGTCAGCCGACATCTTGTTGCGGAATGGATCAGCCAGGAAAGCTGTGGCTTGTTTAGCCATCTGCTCGTCCATTCGCTTGGCATCATAGGCTTCGTTTAGCAAAATAGGGCAGGACTTGCTGGCACAGACTAAAGCCATGTGCACGCGGGGGTCATCAAACTTTTTGCGAAGGCGACCGTGCTCGATATTGTCAAGATCCATTTTATCGTTGCCAATCTTAAAAAAGCGGACTGTCCATGGTGTATTAACAAACGGAATTTGAATGCCAGTACCGATATCTTTGATGCTCTTCAACGGATAGTACTTCGTGATCAACTTAATGGTAAATGCGTTGTACGCATTGATCCAAAAAACCATCTGCTCATTTTTGCTCCAGGTTTTCTCATCGGGCGGTGTACTGCTAAGGATGGCTAGGTATCTATTGAGTTCAACAGAGTCTTTTATGAACGCTTTGTAGTTGACCTTTCCATCGGCTGTTACATTCTTTTTCAACAATCGATCGAATATTTCGTGTGAAGGTGGCTTGCTTTGAGCTTCGCCCAGTGCTGGGGCTACGATCAGTAGCCAGAAAACGAAATGACCAAGCTTCTTCATGTTTATTGAATTCGTTTGGTCTATATTAAGTAGCAACTAAGAATTTGGATTTCCTATTTTACTGTAAACGACCCTTTTCCCATCTGGTAACCTTCGGAGTAGATTTCTACCTGATAAGTTCCATCCGGATATTCTGAACCTTTTTCGTAGTAGAAAATCAATTTTTGCTTGGTGTTGTCAAACAATATCTCTTGAGCAGCTGTATAAAATTCTTCTTTTCCATTGAGGATAAATGTTCCTGACCCTTTGGCTACATCAAAAATGACCTGACTATTCTCATCGATTATGCGGATGAGAATCTTTTTGCCTTCTATGGGCGCAACTTTATTATCTGCTAATGTAAACTCAACTTTTATTTTCTCGAGTTGCCGATTCCGAAAGGGGGATTCTTTTTCCTTTCCCTTCGAGCTTACCGCCTTGATCGCAATATTCTCCGCGCGCAACTGAGAGGCAATAGCAACTTTGCTGGCCAGTTCCTTCTTATTCTTTTCCAATGCCGTAATGGAATCGCTTAACTTATTCTGTTTGGTTTTTAGATTTCTGTTTTCGCTAAAAAGTTCTTTGTTGACCGTTTTGAGTTTTTCAATTTCGGCATCTTTCAAATTCAACAGCTCTTCATACCCATCCAGCCGGTCTTCTAACTCTTTGACAGCTTTCGCACTTCGCTGGGTAGTTCTTCGTAGTTCCCTTTGGACTTCCGCTTTCGCCTTTTCCAGGTCGGCAATGTTTCCCCCTAATTTCTGGATCTCCACTATTTTCTGATCGAGTTCATTTTTAACATCATTCAGACGCTGCATGGTACCCGCCAGATCTGTTTCAGTGGTGACCAATTGTTGTTTTACCTCTGCTTTCTCTTGGTAGTCGAGGTATATCTTCACACTCTGAATAATGATTACTACCAGAAGTAGTAAAACAATGACCAGATACTTATTTGATTTTTTTGGCTGCTGAGGTTGACTCTTTTCCATAGCTATTTCAGTATATCCTTTTCACTCCTCAAAAATACTCTTTAAATAGGACTTTGCTTACCAGGCGCAGGTGTAGTGCTGCTTATTCAAGGACGAATCGAAGAATAATAAGCCAAAGCGGAAGAGATCCATGCTGCCATAAACAAGTTCATGGCCTCTGATTTCCTTCCATGCTTTCGCCATTTCTTTCGATTGATAAATGTCGTCAACTACAACGATCGCATCAGAAGTCATTCTTTCCACCAAAAGGTTGAAATACTTTATCGTTGGTTCGTACCGATGGTTGGCATCCATTAACGCGAAGTCGAGCTTTCGATTGGCTTCCACAAATTCGGGTAACGTTTCATCAATATTTCCTTCGACCAAAACAATGTTACTTGTTTCAGTTGATTCAAAATTAGTAAGTGCGATATTGAGCATGGGCACGTTTCCTTCAAAGGTGTAAATTGATGCATTTGTGCACTTTGACAAATACAAAGTGGTAACTCCGAAAGAAGTTCCAAGTTCAACGATTTGCTTGGCTTTAATGTGGGCTGCAAGTCGATAGAGTAGAAGGGCCATTTTTGTAGGCGCTAAGCTGCTCGCAGCAACTGTTGCAATTGTCCTTTTATCTGACTTAAAATACTGTGAAGGCGCCCCTAAATCACGAACGGTAATCTGTGATTGATCCTGCACTAATTTCGCACGAATAGCCTCAATCTTATCAAACCCAACATTAGGTTTTGAGTTTTTGATAACGTTGGTATAAAGATCGAAAAAGTAGGGTGAGTGAATCGAATGCTCATCGACAGCGTTCAGCCAATAATTCAAGTACGAAGTAAGTTGAAAAAGGGTCAGAGCCAAGCGTTTTTCGTTCGCGTCAATTCAAGCGCAATGGGGCTACCATTACAAACTCGGGTACATTTACTTGAAAAATAGCTCCATCTACGACTCGTTCCATTTGGTACGTACCTACCATTTTGCCAAGCCCGGATTTCAAATTGCACCCGGAAACGTATTGATGTGTTTCACCCGGCTCAAGTACAGGCTGTTGCCCAACGACTCCTTCGCCCTCTACCTCACGCACCGTGAACCCTGCATCGTGAATATGCCAATGCCGCCTTTTCAATTGAATGGTAAAATCACTTTGATTTTCAATAGTGATCTTATAGGTGAAAACATAGTGGTATTGGCTGGGACTTGAATAAGACGGCTGATACTCCGTCTCAACAACGACCTTGATCCCACGTGTAATTTCTGTTACCATGCAGATCAAAAGTATGACTTTTTTCCTTTAAACGGTAAAACTCATAATGGAAAAAAGGGGCGAAAAAAGCAGCGTTTTATTCTAATCTTTTTCTAGAATGGACAGAAAAGCAGTTTGTTAAACTATTTTTACCGGAATTATGAACGTAAAAATCGCAGCTTCCTGGAAAGAAAAATTGAACCAGGAGTTTGAAAAGCCTTACTTCGTTGA
>JABFSY010000270.1 GCA_013140395.1 Cyclobacteriaceae bacterium | reverse complement strand
ATATGACCTTGTTTGTCGGTCCAGACAATACCCTCTGACAGGAAATTAAGTGTGGATTCGTAAAAATCTAGTTGATGAGGTTTTAGAATTGGCGTATTTTTCATGGTATTGTTCAATTCTTTTCGCGTTGACTCTCAAATTGCCGTTAATACTACAAAAATATTGGCTAAATCGTCATTTGAAGTTCCTGGTTGTAATAATACTCTATACTTTCTGCCTTATTATCAGCGAACCAGCAAGGGATGTCGGTAAACTGACTAACGGCTTTGAGTGGATCAAACAACTTGCACACAAATGATTTTGCTTTACTTTCTCGGCACTTATTTAACAATCGGACTGGGTTTTTCCGCTCCATTTCTAACCAAATGGATTTACATTTTGGATGCAGGTGTTGACTCATCTTGGCTGATGAAGTTATTTATTTTGCCTGGCTGTATTGTGCTTTGGCCTGTGCTGCTACATAGATATTTGAGAGCAAACCAAAAATAAAAATGACCAGATCGTTAAGAAAATATCATTATTACGTTTGGCGCGTTCTTGGTGTAGTGCTGGTGCTTAGTTTTGCGCTGGCCATTCTCTGGCTTCCCAAAACACAGCGTCCATTTAATCATCCTGAAGAAACACACTCCAATCCATGAGCGCATCCTATAAAGCCATTCTTTGGAATCGCTATAAGAAAATGTATGATTGGGTTTTACTTGGTTTCGTACTAATTTATCTCCTATTATTTATTTCGATTACACTAGTAGCCAATCCTGAAGTTACGCAAGAGACTTTGATCATTCGTGCCTTTGGTAGTTTGGCCATCCTACTGTTACACATTATTTTAATGATCGGTCCGTTGGCTCGACTTAACTCGGCCTTTCTTCCGATTCTTTACAATCGGAGGCACTTAGGCGTCACAATGTTTTGTATGGCCGCTATTCACGGTATTTTTTCCATCATCCAATTTCACAGTTTAGGAAACATCAATCCGATTGTCTCCGTCTTTCTTTCTAATACCCACTATGAATCATTCACTAAATTTCCTTTTGAGGCGTTTGGTTTTCTGGCGTTAGTCATTCTGTTTTTGATGGCGATCACGAGCCACGATTTTTGGCTGCACAACTTAAGTCCTCGCGTTTGGAAAACACTTCACATGATGGTTTATGTGGCTTATACGCTCATTATTTTGCATGTCTTATTAGGTGTTCTTCAATTCGAGACCTCGCCAATGTTTTTTAGCTTGTTGGGATTGGGCATGACTAGCATCATCACGCTGCACCTGATCTCAGGCTCGAAGGAATATAAAAAAGATAAAGCCATTGAAAACGTTAATGGCTTTGTACGAATTTGTTCCGTAAGTGAAATTGAAGAGAAGCGAGCCAAAGTAGTGTGCTTGCAAGATGAGCGCATTGCGATTTTTAAATATGACCAAAAGATATCGGCTATCTCCAACGTGTGCAAACATCAAAATGGGCCATTGGGCGAAGGCCGCATTATTGATGGATGTATTACTTGCCCGTGGCATGGCTATCAATATCTACCGCACAATGGAAGCTCTCCTCCGCCCTTCAAAGAAAAAGTAGTCACCTACCAAGTGAAGGTAATAGATGACGAGGTGTGGGTGAATCCCAAACCCTTTGCAGAAGGCACGACACTTGAACCAGCCAAAATAATTAATTGATATGGCAAAGAAAGTCGGTCTATCAGAAGAATTCTTTGTTGGCTATCTAAATGATGTCCCTGTTCTAACGAAACGCTTCTTGAAAAAGACTGCTCTCTGCTTGTTGGGTATCATATTGATCGTGGCCACAGTGCTGTCATTAAATCAGAAGCCATTTAGCAATTCAAATTTTGACTACGGAATTGTATCCACACTAGAAGGACATCTGTTTTTAAAACCATTTCCCCACCTCCGTTTAGTAAACACAACAACGAATGAATCATGTCTGCTCGTTGGGTTTGGAAAAGCTGGAGCCGAGAAGACGCTGAATGAGTTTGAAGTAAAGCTGGGCCATCTATCAGGGAAACGAATTCGACTGAAAGGTCAACTTATTCACGGGAACGGAAAACGGCTTTTACAAATTTCCGCCAACGATTTTCCAGAGCTATTGAATGAATTCAAAGAAGAAACACCAACAGAATCAGTCGCTGAAAAAATAACCACGCACGAAGGAGAAATTGTTGACCCCAAATGTTTTTTTGGCGTAATGAAACCGGGCGAAGGCAAGCCACATCGAGCATGTGCCATTCGATGTATTTCCGGAGGGATACCGCCTGTGCTTCATTCCGCTACAGAAGATTATCTTTTGTTTGATGAGAATAGACAACCTGTAAATCGTGAAGTGGTAAGTTTAGTAGGCGATGTGGTAACATTGAAAGGCCGCATTGTTACGATTTACAATTGGAAAATTTTACTTCTCAATACTGATGACCTTAAGCGGCAGGCAAGAGCCGTTCAACAAACTCGCACCTTTACCTTGATGCAAGAAAATATAACTTTATGCTCGATAAAATGAAAAATGTATTAATCACAGGCGCCTCCGGTAACATTGGCAAGGCAGCAGTAGAAAAGTTTATTCAAGAAGGATTCAATGTTATAGCAACAGCTTCACCGCGTGGGCTGGGCTATGAGTTAGCTGGCCTTTCGGTTTATGAAGCGGATTTAACCAATGAGAAATCCGTTGAAGATGCGATTGCCAAAATTATTTCCGTTCATCAAACCATCGATGTGGCTATCTTAACGGTGGGCTCTTTTGCCGTGGGTTCGATTGAAACTACTGATGGCGCAGCTATTCAAAAGATGATGTCACTTAATTTTAACACTGCCTACTTTACTGCTCGTCCTATTTTTAAGCAAATGATGGTTCAACAAACAGGTAGAATTATTTTTATTGGCTCGCGCCCGGCATTAGTACCAGCTGAAGGAAAAAATACGGTAGCTTATGCACTCAGTAAGTCATTAGTATTTAAGTTGGCGGAATTGCTGAATGCCGAAGCGGCTGAAAATGATATTGTCACTTCAGTAATTGTACCCAGTGTGATCGATACGCCAGAAAATAGAAAATCAAATCCGTCTGCTAATTTTTCTGATTGGGTCACGCCCGAAACCATTGTAGATTCCATGCTGTACCTTGTTTCGCCCAACGCAAAAGCATTGCGTGAGCCTGTTCTAAAATTGTATTCAAATTCGTAAACCCAGTCTGCTTACTCTATTTTCAGTAAACTATTAAACCCATTGAAGTTATCTAGTTCGCGAAATGGGTTCGAAACATCTTCGATCCATGAGTGCCCATCAATAACAAATTTGTAGCGATAGATTCCGTTAGGCAAATTGGGAATTTCCGTTTTCCAAATGCCATTCCCAACATGATCCAGAGGAATTGCATCATGGCTCCAACCATTAAAATCTCCAGCCAAGGCAATGTGGTTGGCGTCATTGTATCGAATGTAAAACTCAATTTTATTTTCTGCTGGATTGATAAAAGGTGTATGATTAAGCTTTGCTTCGGGAATAAATATGACGCTTTGCAGCACCGCCTTGCGGGGCTGCACTAACCCAAATCCTTGGCGAGCAGCGTCAAAGTTTGGAAGACGAGTAGCCGTTTGGAAAAGGATGGAGCGGATTTCAGCAGGGGTAAGCAGTGGATTGCTCTGCAAGAGTTGTGCTATGATGGAACTGACAATGGGGGCAGCGAACGAAGTGCCATCCACGTGCATGTAATCGGCAGAGAAGAATTTGGTTTGTTGTATGCGACTAACAATTTGTTGACGGAAGGAATTCGCCTCTTCAATCTTTGAACCAATTGAAAGACCCGTTTCTTTACTAATCTTCTTTGCGTTTTGATTGACATATTTCGCGAGATCGTAGTCAGACAATTTGAGTAATGTGTGAAGCTGCTCTGCTTCCATTTTCTCTGGCGTGCCTGGTAAGATAGGTGCCGCAATCCAGATCGCATTTGCAATCAATTCTGGTTTCACATATCCCTCTGATGTAAAGCCAAAGGCAGAATGGTACAATCCCAATCCGCTGGCAT
>JABFSY010000191.1 GCA_013140395.1 Cyclobacteriaceae bacterium | reverse complement strand
GTGATATGTTATGGTTACATGTTATTACGTGGTTTGATAGAGACCGAAATTTATGGTGAAGCTAAAGTTATTGAACAATTAGAGAATTATGATTATCAAAGACTATTTTTAAAATGGACCGTAGGGCTTGGTTGTATCTTTGTGCCCCTTACATTAATTTACACCCTTGCATATGGAGCCAGGCAAAATGCGAATTTCAGGATTGTTATACCCGCAGTGATAGTGGTTATTTTGTTTCTGGAGTTGTTAGTTTTCTGACCCCGATCTAATGCAAGCGTCTCGCTTGTACCTCCCCCATTGGCGCGCGTTTGCAACGCGCTGCCGCTCCTAACGTATTTGTAATCTATACTGAACTTGCTATTTCCTCGCCTTTGTTGTTGTTCTTCTTCAACAACAGACAAAAGCCCACTGATAGTTTATAAACTACCAGGGGGTTATGCATGGAGAAAAAACTTATTGCTCAGCTCCCTTCTTTTCCACTATCTTTTGCATTGCTGCCTCTTTACTCAGCTTGCCGGATGAATAGTCTTTCAGAACACTGTTTTTAACAGTTAGCTCAAGGGAAGAGGGGATTCCGCACCCGACACATCTTGTCAATTTGATATTGAAGATAAGATTCTCGTCATCTTTTAAGCTTTTTAGTGTTCGCCCGTATTCGAGCATGTCCTCTTTGATACTGTTGGCAAAAAGTGGATACAGTTCTTTTACTTTTTCATCCCTTGTTTTTTGATCTATCTCATTAAGACTGATGGTAGGCATTGCCCAAAAGTCATCGTCTTGTTGATTGCTGGAGTACACTTGCATGTAATAGATGACACCAAAATCTTTTAAGCGTTCGTAGTAAGTGTTGCCTTGCGTGAAATAGGTTTTAGAAAGGTCACTCCGGTAAAGCCGGTTGAAGATGCTTGCCAGTAATTCAAGATCGGGCTGCAGTTCGTTGTCTAACTCGCTGTTAACCACTTTTATTTTCGCTATCAGCTGATCGCGAGTCATTTTGTTTTGCTTGTACTGCGTCAGGTCGCTTTTGTTAGCTTCTACCGACAGATAGGTGGTACCTTGTTGATTGTCGAATTGGCCAAACCAGAAGCGTTCATTTTCCCCGCGGTTGGTAACCACTACTCTTTCTGTTGGAGTAAGCTGACCAATTAAATCACTATAATCTGCCATAAATTCTTTGATGGCGTTGATCACCTTTTTATTTGATTCCTCACGCAGACTATCGCGGTCTATCCTAGAATTTGTTCTTTTCAATCCAGCAGCACGTGGTGCTTTTGGCCCGCGGGCAACAGAGCCGGCTATCTTGGTCGCTCTGTTTTTTTCCTGACGCGCCATTTTTCGTGCTTCTTCTGCTTGGTCCCTTTGGTCTTCCGCTTGTTGACGATCGATGATGGTCACTCCATCTTCAGGTCCATCGCTGTACGAATAAGAAAAACTACCCTCTCCATTGGACCAAGATATCGCTGGCACATCAAAACCTTGCATCCAAACACCGGTTTGTAAGTTTGGAATGGTGAATGTGACGCCATAACCGGCTCGATAATTTCCTCTTACTTCAATCGGAAAAAAGGAACGCTTGTCGAATTGTTGTTTCAGCAACGTGCTCAAAATGTTTTCCGCTACTTCAATATCGCGCTCCATGCGCGCCTCGTCTAATTTCTGGGCAAATCCTCCAAAAGAAATCAGCACCATTACCGCCATCACCATCACTTTTCTTTCTACTCGTTTCATATACTTTTATTTTAATTGTTCATTTATTTTTTGACCATTGACCATCATATTCCTATAAAGACATCTCAATAATCAGTTTTACTGTCAGCCTGAGCTTGTCGAAGGCTATTTGCAACTAGCCAATTAGGTTTCGACAGGCTCAACCTGACATCGGACTTATATTTGAGATGGCCACTAATAACTATTCTTTGTCTTCCCCACAGGAGTTGAAATAATACTGGCCAATATCTGCTCTGTTTCTTGTTTAAATTGATCTGTATTTTTTTCGATACTGTTTACCCTTGTTTGCAGAATCATCAAATCCTGTCTGCGTTGTTCTTTCAGGTATTCTGAGAAATCGACTAAAAGCCCTTCGGTGTATTTCTTTTGATCGGCCGTGGAGAGCTGGAAATAGTCTTTCATCAATTTCAGATTTTCATTTTGTAAGCTGGCAACAAATCCACGCACCTGTGCTTGCGAGGCATCGGCAGCTCCTTTCATCAGTGCATCAATCTTTTTTGAATTTTGGTCTAGGTTCTGGCGAATCGATTGACTTAATCTTTTTTGATCTTCTGTCCAGTTAGCAGTGATTACTTCATTGTTATTGACCAACGAGTTTTGAATCATTTCTTTTACCTTCTCTTCGGTAAGTGAAGGCTGCACAATTTCCTTTACGGGTTCTTTTTTACCGCCAAAGTTGATCGCCAACTCTCCGTTTGAATAGCTGATTTCAGTTCCTAAAAATTTTCCGGCCACCATCAACAAAAGGAGAGAGGCGGCAATACTCAACACCGTTTTAAAGTAGTTCGATTGCCAGAGCGGTTTTACATTGGCATCATCCATAAATATTGGTGGAGCAATCACTTCCTGATCTTGAATATGGGAGATCACTGTTCGCAATTCTCCCAAACCTTGAAGTTTTTTTAGTTCTTCGGGATGTTGTTGCAAATAGGATTGCACTTTTTCAGCTTCTGTGGCAGTTAACTCACCGTATAGGTAAGCCATCAACATGCCTTCGTCTGGTTTATAGTTCATAGCCAATGGTTTCTTTTGTAATGTTTCTTCTCTCCAAAATCTTTTTCAGGCCGTCCAGGCCGTAATACATTCTGGATTTTACGGTGTTCTCTGAGACGTTTAGTGTTTCAGCAATTTCGCGGAACTTCAAGCCTTCGTATTCTTTCATAATCACTACTTCCCTTTGCTCTACACTCAATTCCATCAAACATTGCTGCAGCAGGTCTGATAGTTCTCCATGCCGTAGTTGCCGATCTGGATTCTCTCTTCGGTGGTGACTTTCTTCCCATCGATAGCTTTCTTCTCCCTCACCCGGCTTTAAGTCATCCAGTGACAACGCCCGGTTTGATTTGCGTTTGCGAGCTTCCTCCCGGCAGTAGTTAACCGCTATGGTATAAATCCAGGATTTAAAACGCCCGATCTCTTGCAACCCTCCAAGATTTTTGTGCATGCTGATAAAAGTCTTCTGAGACACTTCCATCGCCAGGTCGTGGTCGAAGAAGAATTTATAGCTGAAATTGTAAATTCGTTTGTACCACAATTGCACCAGCTTGCCTTGGGCACTCTTATCTCCTTCGCGGGCCCGGGCGATGAGGGAATCGGAATGCATCATAGCTATGTCGAGTAGAGTTTCGGCCACAAATCCCAGGTTTTAGGCTATTTCCAACTGGTTGTTGCTATAAAGATGGGGGATTGGCCGGAATAGTTTTACTCGAACTGAAAAAACTTTGAACGGCTTAAGTTACTGAAAACCAAGCTCGCCAAGGCACCGAAACAGGACTTGGTATCGACATAAAACACGTTCGCGAAAATCGATTTATATTGTAAAACGGCAATGCTGATCCGGCAGTGTTCCGGAATTCTGGTTCAATGAAAAAGGAAATGAGTTATTTGATGAATGGAGTTGAAACACCGCGGATTGTTTTTAGGACAATCAATGTGAACGATACTGACGAGTGGCTCCCTTTTTTCGAAGATTCGGCATCTTTTCAATACTGGAAAGGTGCGCGAGAGACACCTGCGGTAGAATGTGAGAATTGGTATGTCAAGCAGTTTAATAGACTGACTGAGAACCGCGGTGGTATGAATGCCTTGATTGAAAAGGCAACGGGAAAACTAATTGGTCATGCCGGACTACTCGTGCAGACGGTGGATGGTCTTGCTGAATTGGAAGTGGCTTATTCGCTTTTATCGAAGTTCCGGGAAAAAGGCTTTGCCAGTGAGGCTGCCAGAAAATGTAAGGAATATGCTTTTGACAAAGAGCTCGCGCCTTCGCTGATTTCAATAATCAGTCTTACGAAT
>JABFSY010000263.1 GCA_013140395.1 Cyclobacteriaceae bacterium | reverse complement strand
ATATGGAGTTCCTCATGCCTTGCCGCAAAAGATCACGCCAGCACTCACAGTCCGTGCTGTTGCAATCGCACTTCCATCCGCAAAAACAGCACCAACTGTTCGCCTAAAGGTTTCGCTGCGCTGCATGCTGTCATGCCTGCCCGCCAAAAAGGGCGGGCCTTTTGCGTTGGCTGTGTCATTCGTCACGGCAGCTCCTGTGTCCTGCATCCCGCTTCATTCAATCGTCATTCTCTACACTTCATTATGTTCCATTCGCTACCCATCACACATGCTCGTTGCGGTCGGGCTATGATCCATCACACAGCTAGCGCACATAGCCACAACCTTCACTCGCTGCAAACACAAGGCTCATTCCACTTCATTTCGTTTCGTTCATTCCTCTTTCACTCAGCAAGCTGAAGTCCACCCGCTGCCCTTGTTGTGCTCGCCTGCGCTGTCGTCCGGGCTGTCATGCTTTTTGCACCTACGCTTTGTTGGCCACCACGCGATCAATCGCTTTCAACAATCGACAGCCTAGAAGCAAAAAATCACGCCAGCTCTTGTTCGGTGCACCCCGATCCCTTACACAATAGTCCACGCGCATCGGGGTTTCCTCATAGCTCGCTCCCGCGCTCTTTCGTGCCTCAATCGCGCTCCTTGCTCACACCCTACCTCCTGCTCGCGGACTCACCCCGATTGAAACATCGGGGTTCGCCTTAGCGGCTCGCCATATCGACAAAAGCCAACCGCACTCCGTCAGAGTTCAAAACTCATGTATAGTTTCTTTACAAGATCAGCACATCATGTATAAAATCTGAAATTATCGGACTCGAAACAACTTTAGAAGGAGAGCCTTTGCATAAATACAAGCATGTTTGCCCTGCTTATTAAATAATTAATCAACAAACAAAAAAAGTCAGCAAAGATAGGCTGGCTCACACATGCCATCGCGCTTGGGCTGAAAAGGTCAAGCCCTGCGGGTTTTTAAAAAAATCTCCATCCGCCTGCTGGCGGATAGTATTTTTTCAAAAAACCTTGTCAGCCCATCCCTCGCCAGCCTGAATGGATGTCTTTCTTTTTTATTTTTTTCGGTTTTTAGTTTTTCTTTTAAATGTGTTTTTCTGGATCGGTGCTTAAAATTTTTAAGCATGAAAACTATCCAAATCAAAACACACAAAATGGAAAACAGCTACACGGAATATCATTTCTTTATCCTATCAAAAGGCCTCAACTCAGGGAAGCCCCTTGATATGCCTTGCCCCAATTGTTTTGTACTTCTCGCGAAAAGCGAAGAAGAACGAAATCAATTGTACTGGCTTTGCTTCGGTCTTTGGCAAAGGAATTTTTTCCATCCGTTTTTAACCGGCTCGGTCATTCCTTTTATTCGTTTGGAAGATTTGAAAGCTGTTATCAACGAAACTCTTTCAAAAATTGATGACCATGATTTCAATAAATCAATAGACGTAATGCAAAGCCTTCAAAAGCACCAAGAGGGGATAGTAAGACAGTTAGAACTTATTAAGCAGGCAAAGAAGGCACTTATGTACAAAATCTTGAAATAGACAATGGTCTCACATATTCAATCCGAAACGAGCGATCCGATTTTGCCTGTGTCGCATGATCAGAAAATATGGATGATCAATCAAAGCGATCTTTTTGAAATGATCGAAAGCCAAGGAAAGGAGTGCTATGGTGAGAAATTCTCGCTATGGAAGGAAGACGTTGAGTTGCTCCGAAAATTACTGATCTACTTTTTCGCTGATGGGGAACTAGCCAAAAAAAACGATATAGATCTAAAAAAGGGAGTGTTGCTCGCTGGTCCGGTTGGCAGCGGCAAAACAAGTATCATGGCGTTAATAAGATATTTTCAAAGTCTTCAACAGCGCCATATTTTAAAACCATGTCGGGATATAGTATTAGAATTCCATTCCAAGGGTTTTGAAACGATAAACAAGTACGGCAAATCATTTAAGAAAGTAGAGGGTTCTTTGTTACCGGTAGCTTATTGCTTTGATGATTTAGGCAACGAAAACAAAGCATCCTATTACGGTAACGACTGCGATGTGATAAAGGAAATAATATTGTCCCGGTACGATTTGTTTGAAAGCATTGGTATGATGACGCACTTTACCACAAACTTAAATGAGAAGGAATTAGAAGTGCGTTATGGAGAGAATGTAATTAGCCGGTTGGAAGCAATGACAAACTTTATGGCGTTCAATAATTCTACTAAAGACAAACGCAGGCATAAATAGAGGAAGGCTTCCTGGCGGAAGCCTTCTCATTTAGTTGGATGATCTTCTCATTTTCTTCGAGATCCATTTCATTGCTATTGAGATTGTAAAACTGACAACTGCTCCAATGCATGCCAACACCGCAGTCTTTACAATATCCTCGGAATGAATATTCGCGAAGATCGTGAGGAGGGTACCTCCGGCCGTCCCGGCCACGGTACCGCCATGATTGCTATGAGTCGTCATCTTTGCAATCCGTTTCACCGTCTACAGCTGTCTGACTCACTGCCGTAATGACACCACCGGCAACCGTTACGTATCCAGCCACGGTTATAACCGCGACCGGCAAAGTAATGGGAGCGGAGAGCAATGCGCCACCGGCAGCAGCCAGTGCAAGTCCAACATTTCGCAGCACTCGGAAGAATTTCGGAGTAGGTGCTTTTAATCTTTCTACTAATTTCATGATCACTTTGATTTTATGGTGATAAATACTTTCTCCTTTCGTTCCAAAGCTTCCAGCACAAGTGCCTTCAGCTTTTCATTCGCCAACCGTGATTGGATTCCCTTACCTGGTCCGGTAACAGTTGTTACGGGGGCAATGCAACCGCGCAATTCTTTCAAAGCATCATTCGCAGGATGAATCAAGATCCCATCCCTGCCTTTTACATTCAAAACCAGAATATGCTGGCCACGCTTTGCTGTTGTTCGCTTCATCAACTCATATCGGCCTTCAGGAATGCAGGAAACACTTCGCCTGTTCTGGAGCCAGGGGAGCTCGATGGTGTTGCACACCACGAGCTTGAGTTCCCCATTGGTTCCTTCAGGGTCATAAGTCCTGAGTAACTCCAGTTCCATTATACACCACCATCTACAGCCACCAATTGCAGCGCATTGAAAGCCCCATTTTTCAATGGATAAAATGCACCATTGATGAACTGGAGGAATTCAATACCAAATCCCACGAAGAGCGGTTTAGTACTGGCTGGTGTAACCGCATTGGTTAGAGTCAACGGTGCTTCCGTTTGTGGACCAAGCGCTACTTCAGGAGTTACGGAAGTGTTTACCACATAGCTTCCGGCTTCAAAATCCACTTCAACCCCTGCAGCGATCAACCGGAAATGAGTCGCACCTTGTGGTGCTCCGATCATGTTACCGGGGATGTAACCCGGAACATCGATCGAGAGATTACCGGAAGCGCGATCAATGGTTGGAGTGAACGGAGCAAAAAATGTACTGCCAAGCTTTCCGTCCAGATTGAACTCAAAGCCACTGAGCAACTCTGCTTCTCCATCGATGACGTTACGCTGTCCACGGGTATTTGTGGCATCCGCCTGGATTACCTTCACCATCTCCCGCGTCAAGCGGCTAGTCATCCGGCTGTCGGAGATGTTGGTGAGCAATGCGCGCAGGGCGGTTCGCAACAACTTACCGGCCGCGCCAGCGCGTCCGAACTCCGCACCGTTTTCGCGTGTGCGTTCGAAGTTGGGATCGTTACGGATGCGTTCCGCATCAACGCCTCCCTTTTCACGCGCAAGAAATCCATCTTGCTGCGACTTGTAGAAGGATACTCCTCCCATTTGTCCTTGTAATTTGATTATACCTTTTTGTCTTGCCATTAGTTTAAAAAATTTAGTTGTCCAACCTGTTCACGGCACAGTCTGGTTAAGCCTTCATTGCAATGAAGCCCAAACTTATTTGATGATATGATGAAGACATAAAGTGAAGTTCCGAGTACGAATACTTGGGTAACTTTCTTCCGTTATTTCCAAAAATGATTTACATTAAGTGCAGAGCTTTGCCCAGCATAAGGC
>JABFSY010000428.1 GCA_013140395.1 Cyclobacteriaceae bacterium | reverse complement strand
AGCAAACCCAGTGGCCGGCTCAAGCACATAAATCAATGACTTCGCGATATGTTCCCATTCGGCACTTGCCACTGGAATAGAGACGACTGTTTTATCCACTAGTTCAAAACTTCCCGATGAAGATTTTACTTCTGTGGGTAACGGTATAAGGGGCAAAGAATGCAGAGGTGGTTGGTTTTCTCGGTTACAGGAAAGGATTACCATTCCGCTCAATATCAAATAAACTAGTCGGCTCATAAAATATTTACAATCTTCAAAAGTAAAAAATAATCAGCGCTTACTTGCCACACTTCGTATCTTGGCGAAGTGAAGAAAAACAGTACGATAGCGGTTTCACCGAAAGCCAATCCCCGGCTCAAATGGGTAATAGGCTTTATGGTGTTGATCTATCTGGCGTTGGTGTTTGCCCTCGCGAAAGCCTGGTATGCCGATCAAATGGTGGAGTCATTTCATTTTTTTAATGATCTCCCCGAATGGAAGCAACTAGATAAATTCGCCCATGCACTTTGGGCTTTTCATATTTGTGCAATTGCCACAAGGCTTTTGAAATGGGGTAGCCTAGACCAACCAATCGCCATGGGTGCAATTATCGGTTTTTTGTTCGTTTCATCGATCGAAATCCTAGATGGGTTTTCCGCAGGGTATGGTGCTTCGCTATTTGATTTAGCAGCCAACGCTTTGGGTGCCGCTCTGTTTTTTGTGCAAATGAAAATATGGAACCGAATACATATTTTTCCAAAATTCTCCTTTCACTTTACCTCGTTTGCTGTACTGCGTCCAAGCTTGTTGGGCGATGGATTTTTCCAGGAGATTTTGAAGGATTACAACGGCCAAACGTTCTGGTACAGCTGGTCACCTGCCAAAAAGTGGTGGCCATCGTTTCTCTCATTAGCTGTCGGAATTGGCGCTGAGGGTATGATTTATGGCCGAGACGGCCAGAACGAAGCGCATCAGTTTTCTCCTTATCGTAAACTTTTATTTTCCCTCGACTTAAATTCAAACTATTTGAGTTCAAAAAAGGGCTGGATAAGGGCAGTAGCTTACCCATTTACTGTTGTCAAATTTCCCGCCCCGGCTATTGAAATCTCAGTACAGGGGATTCGGTTTCATTGGTTGCATTTTTAACACAGAATAGCGCTGGCTACACAGCCGAATAGGCGATTTAGCCAAATAAAAACCATTCGCCATTCTCGCAACTTTGGTTACTTTTGAGGCCTTTAAATAAAACCTGTTTTGATGATAATGGCGTAAGAAGCGCCACATTGACAATTTGATTTTGAATCTAGAAAACCAATCTACTCGCACATGATAAAGTTACTTACTTTCATTTTTATTGTTCTTGCGTTTCCAGCGTTCACTCAGGAAAAATGGCAGGGCAAGTTTGAGCAACTGGATCAGGTACTCCCCACCCCAAATAGCTACCGCTCAGCCTCAGGAGCTCCTGGCGTCAACTACTGGCAACAACGTGCTGACTATGATATTGATGTCGAATTGAACGATGAGACGCAGTTGATAACCGGAAAGGAAACGATCACTTACTACAATAATGCCCCAGAAGAGTTGCGATTTCTATGGTTGCAGTTAGATCAAAACAACTTGTCGAAAGACAATATGACGGATAAAACGGCTACCAATCGGGTTCGGGATTCTATCCCGGCAAAGTTTTTTCCATTAGCGAATGACACCTATGGGTATGATGGCGGGTTCAAGATCAAATCAGTGAAAGACGCGGTTACCGGGAAGGACCTTTCCTTTATCATCAACCACACAATGCTTAGAGTCGATCTTCCCACTCCCATGAAAAAAGGAGATAAGTATAGCTTTAAAGTAGAATGGAGTTTTACAGAAAAAGATCGTGTCAAGTTTAGCGAGCGCGGAGGGTATGAGTATTTTCCGGAGGATGGAAATTATCTCTATGCAGAGGCACAATGGTTTCCACGCATGTGCGTGTTTGATGACTACGAGGGTTGGCAAAATAAGCAATTCCTTGGTCAGGGTGAGTTTACATTAACTTTTGGAAATTACAGAGTACGCATCACCGTTCCCTCCGATCATATTGTAGGAGCGACTGGCATGCTACAAAACGCCAAAGCAGTGTTGAGTAAAGAACAAATTGAGAGATTTGAGACTGCAAAGAAGACTTTTGACAAGCCCGTATTTATCGTAACAGAAGAGGAAGCCAAAAAGAGAGAAAAAGAGCGTTCAAAGAAAAAGAGCACCTGGGAGTTTTATGCCGAAAACGTTCGGGATTTTGCATTCGTTTCTTCACGTAAATTCATTTGGGACGCAATGGCGGTCAAATTGAACGATAAAACGCCTTTGGCACAATCGCTTTACCCCAAAGAAGGAAATCCTCTATGGTCAAAAGAATCAACCATGGCGATTAAAAACACATTAGAGGTTTATTCTGCCCGGACGTTTGACTATCCTTATCCAACCGCCTACTCGGTTCATACTGCTAATCAGGGCATGGAATATCCGATGATTTGTTTCAATGGGGGACGACCAAAGGCGGATGGAACTTATTCACACCGAACGTACGAGGGGTTGATAGGTGTAATTGTGCACGAGGTGGGTCACAATTTCTTCCCAATGATTGTCAATTCAGACGAACGTCAATGGAGCTGGATGGACGAAGGATTGAATACTTTTTTAGAACGAGAAACCACACGTGAGCGCTATCCAACTGTAGACGTGTCTTGGGGTTCTCCAAAAGGAATAGCTAATTATATGAAGGGCGATAAAAACATGATGCGTCCTATCATGTGGGATTCGGATAATATCCCCCGCGGTGACTTCGGCCCTAATGCCTATGGGAAGCCGTCTGCAGCATTGACACTATTGCGTGAAACGGTGATGGGACCCGAGTTATTCGACAAAGCATTCAAAGAGTATTCACAACGTTGGGCATTTAAACATCCCAAGCCGGCAGATTTCTTTCGGACGATGGAGGATGCGTCAGCAGTCGATCTGGATTGGTTTTGGAGAGGCTGGTTTTACACGGTTGATAATGTAGATGTGGAGTTGGATGAAGTGAAATGGTTTAAAGTGAAGTCAGAGCAGAAAGATCTTGAGAATAAAAATGTGAAAGCGAAAGCAGGTGACCTCGCGGCCGACTCAAAATCAAAGGGGAAAGCAACCGATTTTAGTTCTGGTCCGCAAGAGATCACTCTCACCAACACAGATGATCGCGCGTATGGAGAGTTTAAAAATAAAATCAATGATGGGGATGTTCGAAAAAAGCTGGCAGACAAGAATTTGTATGAAATTACGTTAAAGAATAAAGGCGGCTTAGTTACACCTGTAGTGATCGAATGGACATACAAAGACGGCTCGAAGGAAACAGAAACTATTCCTGCAGAAATATGGCGAATCAATGAGCGCGAAGTAAAGAAAACATTCTCGAAAGAGAAGGAAGTTATAAATGTGATTATTGACCCAACAGGCTCAACGGCTGACATTAATTTGAGTGATAATGTGTTTCCTAAGAAGCCAACGGAGACAAAGTTTGATCAGATCAAGAAAAACTAGTTGAAGTACGAGGTGCGATTTACGAAGCAAGAAATGATTACCCTACCGCACTCGAAAATCGTACTTTGTACCTCGAAAATCGTACGTAAAAAATGCCTGAATCTATAAGCCAACGCATCGGTGTTCTAGGTGGCGGCCAATTGGGTCGCATGCTTATTCAATCAGGAATTGATTTTAATATTCACTTTTCGGTTCTTGATCCCGATGCAACGGCACCCTGCCATTCAATCTCAACCTTTACACATGGTAAGCTAACCGATTATCAAACGGTAGTTGACTTTGGTCGTACTTGTGATCTCATTACTATTGAAATAGAAAATGTAAACGTACTTGCTCTAAAAGCCTTGGTTAAGCAAGGCAAGAAAGTATTTCCACAGCCTGAAGTGATCGAATTGATTCAGGACAAAAGAACGCAAAAGGAGTTTTACAAAACGAACGGGATTCCCACTGCTGAATTTATTCTCACCTCAGGTAGACAAGATGTTATCGACAACAAATCTTTTTTACCAGCCGTCAATAAACTGGGAAAAGAAGGCTATGATGGAAGGGGGGTCCAGTTATTGCGAACCGAGAACGATCTGGAGAAAGCATTTGATGCTCCTGGACTTCTGGAAAAATTGATTGATTTTGAAAAAGAAATTGCAGTTATCGTGGCGCGCAGCGAAAGGGGTGAAGTGGTGAGCTATCCTGCTGTAGAGATGGTCTTTCACCCAACAGCCAATCTGGTGGAATACCTTTTCTCGCCAGCGCTTATTTCATTACAAGTTGCAATGGAAGCGAACGCCATTGCTAGATCAATCATTGAAAAGCTAGAGATGGTGGGACTTTTAGCTGTCGAAATGTTTGTGACGAAAGAGGGAAAAGTATTAGTTAATGAAATCGCACCCCGCCCTCACAATAGCGGCCATCAAACGATTGAAGCAAATGCAACTTCACAATATGAGCAACACCTGCGGGCTATTTTAGATTTACCCTTAGGAAGCACTGTTGCCTACCAATTCAGCGCGATGGTCAACTTGCTAGGTGAGGAAGGCTATTCGGGTGAAGCGAAATACGATGGCCTGGAAGAAGTTCTTCATACAGCGGGCACTCATATTCATCTTTATGGAAAAAGATTAACAAAGCCATTTCGCAAGATGGGGCATGTAACCATTATGGATGAGGATATTGAAAGTTTAAAAAAGAAAGCTAACTTTGTTAAACAAACTCTAAAAGTTGTAGCATGAGCAAACCGGTAGTGGGAATCATTATGGGTAGTCAATCTGATTTAAAAATCATGAGGGAAGCCGCTGAGATTTTGGAGGAGCTGGAAATACTCTTTGAGATAACCATTGTTTCTGCTCACCGAACTCCCGAGCGGATGGTTTCGTATGCGTCTTCTGCCAAAGCGCGCGGGTTAAAAGTGATAGTAGCAGGAGCGGGTGGTGCAGCCCATTTGCCAGGTATGGTAGCTTCGCTCACTTCATTGCCAGTTATTGGAGTACCTATCAAATCAACTAATTCAATTGATGGCTGGGATTCTGTCTTGTCCATTCTTCAAATGCCTGGCGGTGTACCAGTAGCTACCGTAGCACTCAATGGTGCAAAGAATGCGGGCATACTAGCCGCACAGATTATTGGTACCGCCAATGAAGTAGTAGCAACAAAGTTAGATACCTACAAACATAATCTTCGTGACAAAGTTGAAGCGCAAGTAAAACAGTGGGAGCAAACAGGATGGAAAAGTGATTTGACTAAATAGCGAATTAATCTAAGGGTAACAGGACTGATTTGACCTAACCATTTGAATGGTGTTATGAAACCAAGTGAAAAGGGCTGGCTAAAAGAATACCTTGATTTGAGGATGGAGCCTCTTAAGGAGGTGCAACTAGGCACAATCAAAACGGCTCACCCCGAGCAGGCATTGTATCGGGTGATTCAGCCCACCGGCTTGATGTATGGGCAGGCAATTGCCTCACTTGACTATCCAAATTCTGATCGATGGAATGACAAAGACAAATTGAAGATTTTGTTGACGAAAAGTCTCATCAGCAGCTCTCTTCTTTTTTATGACAAACAGATCAAAAGTGCAGAGGAGCTTTCCGAGGTGATTTTGAAAACACTAAGTAGTATCGGAAGCTTTTACAACAATATCTTTCCGGAATTAGCAACGCCTGCAAAAACATTGTTTGGCAGGAGAAAAACACCCCTGGAACTGGCTGAGAAAATATTAGACAAGCGCATTGAGATTACGGAAGAGTTTAAAAGCATTTTTTGGGCCCAATTCTTTCATAATAGCCTTCTTTTCCTTGACATATTTATTTTTGGCCAATGGATTCATACCAATGCAGATCGTATCGTTACGGACTTCTTTAAATACGAACGCGAAGAGCTGCGCTTCTCGGTAGTAAAAGTCATTGCTGCCGCTGCGCATGCCAACCAAGCTGTAGAGTTTGAAGAACGCAGACTGCTTGAATATTTTCTTCAGAGCGCCAGCCTGTCGGCAGAAAAGAAAAAGGAAGCGGTCTCGATTTTTGAAAAGGGGATTGAGGTGGAAGAAATTAATTTGCCGACCAACAATTCATGGATCTTGAAAAAGTATTTCCTTGAGATGGCTATTCTTACCATTTGGGCAGACAAAAAAATGGATGGGAATGAGCAGAGCTTTTTAAAAAGACTGTGCTCGCATCTTCGATTTTCAGAAGATGATCTCGAAAATAGCATGATGGCCATCGAAGGATTTGTGTTGGAACATTGGGAAAAACTGAACTATCTGCAAAACAAACAAGACTACGATCAGGTGAGTGAGCGATTTATTAAAAGACTCTCTCGCGTCACGGCCAATCATAAAAGCAAGCTGATAAAAGAAGTTCACAACAATGTAGAATTGCACGCGGTTCTCAAGAAGGCGAAATCGAGTGAGCTAACGGAAAAGGAAAAGAAGACAATGCAAGAACAATTAGTTGTGGTGTTGAAAACAATTCCCACCTTCGTGGTCACATCTTTGCCTCACCGTTTTTTGACGCTTCCCGTTCTAATGAAAATATTGCCAACCAATTTTTTCGCTGAAGTTTAATCAGCTAATTTCTTCGGAAGTTTTGTCCTTTCGAGGCACTACAATTGAAAAGACGATAGAAAGCGTCAGCGTAACGATGATTACCGCAAACGAAAGCTCTGGAGATATTTCGTAAGGGATAATCTCTAAAAGCATTTTTGCACCAATAAAGAAAAGGATAATTGATAAACCTTTTTGCAACAGATAAAACTTATCGATGATACCAGAAAGCAAAAAGAACATCGCGCGAAGCCCCATCACAGCAAAAATATTTGACGTGTAAATCAAAAACTCGTTTTGCGTAATCGCAAAAGCAGCCGGGATAGAATCAACGGCAAATATTAAATCCGTAGTTTCGATTAAAACAATGATTAAAAATAGTGGGGTAAACATCAATTTTCCATTTACTCTACCTATAAATTTTCCACCCATTTCATCGTTTGTGATAGGCAGGTATTTCCGACAGAGTTTTAAAACGGGATTTTTCTCAGGGTCAATTTTTTCGTCACTGTCTTCAAAGTATATTTTGATTCCAGAATAGATCAGGAAGACACCGAAAATATAAAGGATGAAATGCCACTTTGCGATGAAAAACGCACCCACAAAAATGAAGATACCACGAAAAAATACAGCTCCTAAAATGCCCCAAAATAATATCTTGTGATAGTACTCTTCTTTAACGGCAAAATATTTGAGAATTAGAAGAATTACAAAAATGTTATCTACTGAAAGCGCATACTCTGTAAGGTAGGCCGAAAAATATTCAATCATCGCATCAGTGCCGGAAATTGACTTTATTACGCCATCTTGTTCGTGCGAATACGGCCCATCTAGGTAGATGAAATAGCCAAATATGGTGCTAACAACAACCCAGAAGATTGATTGATACAAAGCCGATTTGGTAGTAATTTTATGAGCCGTTTTATTGAAAAAGCCCAGGTCAACAAGTAGAAAGGTCACAATTACTATTGCAAAAACCCCATATAGAAGTGTCTGCGAGCTAATCGAAGTACCCAACAAAGAAAACAGAAGCATCTAAAAACAGAAAGGTTAGAGGGTTTAAAAAAGGAGCCAAATGGAACTTTTCAAGTGGGTTTTGATTAAAACAATATCAAATCTACAAATATATTTCAGAAGTAAATACAGGTTGAATTTGATATCAATTCCCAGCAAAAGGAAACCAGCAATTACCTCTAATTAGGCACATTTTTGGCATTTCCCCTGAATCAGCAGGTTGATTTCTCGTGCTTCATAACCGGTGGGCAATTCAACCTGAGGTATGTTTACTTGATCGAGGCAGCTGGTTTCGCCACAAACAGAGCACTTAAAATGCACATGCTCATGGTGATGCGCAGAGGAAGAGCACAAATCGTTACAAAGAGCATACTTTAGGCTCCCGCCATCATCCAGCACCTTGTGAACTACGCCTTTGTCAACAACGGTTTTTAGCGTACGATATACTGTCACACGGTCGTAGTCCTCTGCAATTTGTTCTTCCAAATCGGAATAGGACAAAGCGAAAGGCTTCTTCAGAAAAAGGCCAAGGATAGCCGTTCTGCTACTGGTCTTTCGCAGATCAAAATCTTGCAATATTTTTTGCTCCGCTTTCATTGGGTAAGCCAATTTTAACGATCCATTTGTAGTTCAAGCAAGTTACGATAAATACCATTGTCGCGCTGGTTAAGTTCCAGGTGAGTGCCGGCTTCTGCAATTTGCCCGTCTTTGATGACGAGGATTCGATTGACTTTTCGAATGGTACTAAGTCGGTGGGCGATTACAATGGTGGTTCGGTTTTCCATCAGTTTTTCCAGCGCGTCTTGCACCAAACTTTCGGATTTCGCATCCAGCGAACTAGTAGCTTCGTCCAATATTAATATCGAAGGGTCTTTTAATATGGCTCGTGCAATAGCAACTCGCTGCTTTTGGCCACCCGATAGTTTTACGCCTCTGTCGCCAACTAATGTATCCAGCTTTTCCGGAAAACTCTCAATAAACTCCCACGCATTTGCCTTGCGGGCTGCATTTATAATTTCTGATTCTGTGGCATACGCTTTTCCATAAGCAATATTCTCGCGTATGGTTCCTCCAAAAAGCATTACTTCCTGTGGCACAATGCCAATGTTCCTGCGGAAATCAGTGAGGCTGAATTGTGAGACCTCTTCATTGTCCACTTCGATGCTTCCCGAGGAAGCAGAATAAAACCGCATCAGTAAGTTGATGATGGTCGATTTGCCCGATCCGCTCGGTCCAACCAGTGCAATTCTTTCCCCGGGCTCTACGGTGAAATCGACTGACTTAAGAACTTCAAAATCAGTGCGTGTTGGGTAAGTAAATGATACGTTTTTAAACTCCACCCTGCCTTTCAATTTGAGCGATTGCGCGGATGTAGTGCTCTCATCTTTCTCTTCCAGTATTTCCAACACCCGCTCAGAAGCGCCAATGGAACGCTGCAGTGAACTGTAAATATCGCCCAGGCCGGCAATCGAACCCCCTATGAAGGAAGTGTATAAAATAAACGAGAACAATTCGCCTACCGTGGACTGGCCGTTTTGTAGAAGATAGGCCCCATACCAACTGACGGCTACAATTCCACCAAAAAGGGCGAGTATGGTGAAGGAGATAAAAAGCCCTCTGTACTTTGAGGCATGAATCGATGTTTGCACTACTTCAGTTAGCGACTTTTTATAGCGGCCAATCTCAAACAACTCATTCGTAAATGATTTGACAACCGCAATGGACTGCAGCGTTTCTTCCACAATCACATTCGCGCTGGCTAGTTGATCTTGGGTCTTCTTAGAAAGTTTGCGAATGAACTTCCCAAAAAATAAGGCGGCTATCACTAACACAGGGAAAGTAAGCAGCATGAAAATGGTAAGCTTGGGAGTGAGGATAAAAATGAGTGGGATACCGATAAGTAATACCAATACTTGCCGTAGCAGTTCGGCTAATGTAAAAGTGAATGTGTCATAAAGAGTCCCCACGTCAGAGGTAATCCGACTCGTCAACTCGCCTACTCTACGACTATCAAAAAATGTCAATGGCAACCAAATCATTTTGGAATAAACAGCGTGGCGTAAATCTGCTAGCGAGCGTTCACTAACAATAGTAAAAGTGTACACCCGAATGAAAGAAAAAACACTTTGAACGGCCAAAATGGCGACAAGTGCCAGCGCAATTTGGTTTATACTGGTAAGTACAAATCCTCCTTTGCCTTGTGCCACATCAAGGAGCTTTCCGGCAAAGTAGGGAAATGATAATAGTGTGCCGCTGGAGAGCGCGAGAGAAACGAGCCCAAGAATAAACGTCTTTCGATAAGGAATAACAAATTTAAAGATGCCCAGCAATTTGCGGATCCCCTCTTTGTTCAACTTCTTCTTTTCTCCCTCCTCTAAAAATGTGCGCTTGGCCATCGGCTATTTTGAAATATAGGCATGTATAGAAAATTGAACAGAGTCGCTCAGGATCATTTTTTGAACTCCTTTGATCGCATAGTCAGAGACATAAATCTGCCCTTGGGTTCCCTCCAGTGACAGCGTTAATTCCCTTGTTGTATAGTAAAGGGCATTCTGTTCGATGTATTGTGATTCTATGCGTTTAAGATTCGACAAATCATTTTGAAAATAGAATCGAACTACTGGAACAGAAGATTTGATGTCACAGGTATAGCGCCTTACGGTAAGATTGCTTTTCGAATCCTCCTCCTCAGTTAGAAGGTAATGACCCTTGTAGGTCGGTTTGTTTATCACATCTAATTGACGAAAAACATCCCATTCATGAGCCAGCTGTGCACTATCCACTAGGAAGGATGATTCACCTTCCTTACCATCGATGCTTGCTTTTTTGTGAACCGAATCTTTGCGATTGGCCAGATAGCTAATTTGAACATTGACCAGGCTATCAAAATCGAAGTACGGTTTGTCGTATTTTTGATTAGCCTGCCGACAGGAAAACGTGATAACACCTAACACAAAAAGGCAGGCACCGAACTTTAGCTGAGTCATATTTACTGAGATACTATTTTTGCACCAACACCTTACCCGTCATTTCACTTGGAATCGGAATTCCCATTAGAGTAAGTATAGTAGGTGCCAAATCACCCAGTTTGCCGTCATTGATTTTAGAATAGGTCTTGGAGTCATCTACTAAAATGCAAGGTACCAGGTTAGTGGTGTGTGCAGTATTTGGGCTGCCGTCTTCATTGATCATAATATCCGCATTGCCATGATCGGCAATAATAATAACAGCATATCCGTTTTTGCGTGCTACTTCTGTAACCGCCTCGTTACACTTATCAACTGTCTCCACCGCTTTAACGGCTGCTGAAAATACGCCTGTGTGGCCAACCATGTCTGGATTAGCGAAGTTTAAGCAAATAAAATCAGCTGATCCTTTTTCTAATTCAGGAATGATTTTGTCTTTGATATCGTTGGCATTCATCTCCGGCTTTAGATCGTAGGTGGCCACTTTTGGTGAGGGGCACATTAATCGCGACTCGCCTTCGAATACATCTTCCCGTCCTCCCGAAAAGAAAAACGTCACATGTGGATACTTCTCTGTTTCAGCAATACGAATTTGTTTCTTGCCTGCCTTCGAAACGATTTCTCCTAACGTATTTTCCAAGTTATCTTTATCGAACATCACCTTCACATCGTTGAAGGAGTCATCGTAGTTGGTGAGGGTTACGTAGTAGAGTTTCAATTTCTTCATCTCCTGTTCGGGATAATCTTGTTGGGTCAACGCCATGGTAATCTCTCGCCCGCGATCGGTGCGGAAATTAAAACAGATGACCACATCGCCTTCCTGTACGGTTGTGATCGGTTTGCCGGTAGCATCAACAGCAACGATGGGTTTAATGAATTCATCGGTGACACCTGCATCATAGGATTTTTGTAACGTGGCCAATAGATCTGACGACTTCTCGCCTTCACCTTTTACCAAAAGATCATAGGCTAACTTGACGCGCTCCCATCTCTTGTCGCGATCCATGGCAAAGTAGCGGCCCACAATACTGGCTAATTGACCGGTTGTTTTGTTGAGATGATTTTGTAAATCAGACAGGTATCCAAATCCGCCTTTCGGGTCTGTATCTCGGCCATCGGTAAAGGCGTGGATAAATAGATTTTTTACGTTCAGATTTTTTGCAATCGTGCAAAGCCCCTTGACGTGCTCTACATGTGAGTGAACGCCACCGTCACTAACAAGACCAATGAGATGCACTGACTTGTTATTCGTCTTTGCATAATCAAACGCGGCCAGCAGTGTTGGATTTTCATCTAACTCTTTTTCTTCAACGGCTTTATTGATTCGAACTAAGTCCTGGTAAACCACTCTTCCCGCGCCAATATTCATATGGCCGACTTCGGAGTTGCCCATTTGTCCGGCCGGTAGCCCGACTGCTAAACCCGAAGCTTCTAATTTACTATGTGGATACTTCTGGTATAAAGAATTGATGTAAGGGGTTTGGGCGTGGTCAATAGCAGAAACTTTTAGGTTTTTAGCAACGCCCCAGCCATCCAATATCATCAATAACACTTTTTTATTCATAAACATTTAAATAAGTCTCAAATATAGGCTCATTCACGATAATAGATGATCAAAACTATGCCAATGAGTGGCATTGATCTTATTCTTAAACGTTCCTGCTAATTTGACCTTTAATATCTTTTTCAAACCCCGATTATGGCATACTTTTGGCCTATCTTAGAACCTATGAGAACAAAAAAGTGGTTATGGATTGTGTTTTTGGCTATTCCGCTTGCAAACGTGTGGGGTCAGGCGGAAATTTTCGCTCCTATCAAGGATGCCATTAAGGCCAATAATGCCAAAGATGCAGTAAAGTACTTCAACCAATCGGCTGATATCAACATTGAGGGAGAGGTAAACAATTATAGCAAAGCTCAGGCGGAGTTTGTTTTGGGCGATTTTTTCAAAAAACATCCAGTGGCAGATTTCAACATTGTCCACACAGGCTCATCTCCGAGTGGACTTAAGTTTGCTATTGGCAAGTACCAAAGCGGAGGCGATAGCTACAGCGTGCTCATGCGCGTAAAGGAATCGGACAAAAAATACTTTGTTCACGAAATCAGCTTTATCAAAGAATGATTTCACCAGCGTACCTCTCGGAGGAGGCCATTCATTCTTTTATCCAGTCCGCTTTAGCGGAAGACATTGGAGAAGGAGATCACTCCTCACTGGGCGCTATCCCGAAAAATACTCCATGCAGGGCGCGTTTGTTGGTGAAAGATGAAGGCGTGATAGCCGGCCTTTCGTTGGCAGAAAAAATATTTCAGCAAGTTGATCCCGCCCTTCAAGTCACCTATTTTAAGAGCGATGGAGACTTGGTTCACCGCGGTGATGTAGCTTTTGAAGTCACCGGTCAGGCTCAATCCATTTTATCGGCCGAGCGTTTGGTACTCAATTGTATGCAGCGCATGAGCGGTATAGCTACCCACACAAAAGCGCTTTGCCAATTGCTCGAAGGCACCTCTACCAAGCTGCTCGATACTCGCAAAACGACTCCGAATTTTCGCGCCATGGAAAAGTGGGCAGTGGCGATTGGAGGGGGCCAGAATCACCGGTTTGCCTTGTATGATATGGTGATGCTCAAAGATAATCACATTGACATGGCTGGGGGTGTACAAAAAGCTATTGAAAATGCTCACCGATACCTCAGGGAGAAAAATAAAGATTTAAAAATTGAGATTGAGGTGCGTAACCTCAAAGAAGTGGAAGAAGTAATCCGTGTGGGAGGTGTAGATACGATCATGTTGGATAACATGAGCTTAAATGATATGCGAAAGTCCGTTCACCTGATTAATGGCAAATACAAAACGGAAGCGAGTGGAGGGATCACCGAAAATACCTTGCGCGCAGTGGCCGAAACAGGTGTAGATTTTATTTCGATGGGTGCGCTGACGCATTCTACCAAAAGCCTCGATTTGAGTTTAAAGGTGGTTAAATGACCTAAGGGCAGTTTCCTTCTTTGCTTAAAACTAACTATACATCCTTCCAAAAAATCAGCTATTTTTGCGACCCATTCAGTTAGAATTATGCTTGTTAAGACCAAAAACTATCGCTTAGAAAAGAAAGACTATATCCGCATGGCGTTGCGAAACATCCTGCTTCAGCAATGGTGGGTAAGTTTGATTGTGGTAGCCATCTGCCTTTTGTATTTGTGGATCCCAAGCATTTGGTGGTTCATTGGCGCATTTACAGCTGCGGGGTTGTATTTACTTTTTTGGTGGATCCAATTTTACGGGGTCACGCAATTAGAGCAAGGCAAGATGCTTTTTGAGCGATTCTCGTACGAAATTACCAGTCAACAAATTGTGATGAAGTTGAATGCTCGCGAAGGCATGCCAATGAAGTGGGATCAAATTAAAAGCGCCAAGGTGACCAAAGAGGCGTTTGTTCTTTTTGTGAATAAAGCGCAATTGATTCATTTACCCTTCAAAATATTTACCACTGAAAACGAACGCAAGTTTCTAACTAGCATTTTGAAAAATAAAGGATTGCTGAAAGCGTAATTGCTGAAGGCTAAGTAGTATGTGATCGTAAAATCTTAATTTATGAAAAAGTTACTTTTTGCCGGTATCGCATTGTTATCGTTAACCGATTGCTTCGCTCAGAAAGTCGACTTCGATAGGAAGTTGAAAGACTTAAACATCGAGCTCTTCACGCCCGGCAAGCCCATTGCAAATTATGTGAAAGCCGTAAGAACGGGCAACTTACTTTACTTGTCAGGCCACGGCCCTACAAAAGCGGATGGCAGCAACATCATTGGCAAGGTAGGCAAAGACTTAACCATCGAGCAGGGCTATGATGCAGCAAGGCAGACCGGGATTTCTCTTCTCTCTACGTTGAAATCCGAAATTGGCGATTTAAATAAAGTAAAGAGAATTGTGAAAGTCCTAGGCATGGTGAATTGCACCGAAACGTTTGGCGACCAACCGAAAGTGATCAATGGTTTTTCTGATTTGATGGTGGCCGTTTTTGGCGAGAAAGGAAAACACGCGCGCTCTGCAGTGGGAATGTATGCACTACCCATGGGGATGGCCGTGGAGATTGAAATTATTGTAGAGCTCGAATAGGGTCGTGTAACAACAGCGTTTGTTGATCGTCTTGCTCACATGCTCGATTGGTTTTACGCACTCAGAAAGTTTCGATTTTTTAAGCTGTTGGTTATTTATTTGCGATACCTGATTGGTTTCGCTTTTGTGTTCGCATCCTTTATTAAAATTCAAGGAGAGCGCTTCACAACGCTTCCAACCACCGAACCGGTTGGATATTTTTTTGAAGCCATGTATCAAACTGGTTTTTATTGGAATTTTCTAGGTTGGAGTCAATTTATTGCTGGAACATTGTTGATGACCCAACGTTTTGCAACGGTTGGAGCAATGGCTTTCCTCCCCATCATTTTGAATGTTTTCGTGATTACACAAGCCGTTAACTTTGGCATGGGCACTCCTATTATTACAAGTCTCATGTTATTGGGAACCATTTTTTTACTCTTGTGGGATTATAAAAAATGGATTATTCTGTTTCAACGAGATCACACCATTAAAATGGATTTGACCAACGAACCTGAAGATCTATTCATGAATGACCCAATTTGGATAATTACAGGAATCTGTTTTGTGGTGCTGCTAATCCTTCCACGTGTGTTGCCTATCGGAAGTCCATTTACGTGGTCGGCTTTTTTTCCCTTAATTGGACTACTGGCATTTGCTTATATGATGATCAAATATCGGAAAAGGAAATAGCAGCATTGATCAGTACTATTTGTCAAACACTAGGTTCTCCCTAAACGGCTACTCACTTTTTTCGCCTCATCAATTACCTCCTTCGGATAGTTGGCGAGTTCCAAAAGCTTAATGGCATTTCGAGTGGTCAGCGGACCGAATTTAAGTTTATGGTCGAAATGCAGTTCCTTACTTTCCACCGTTTCAGTGAAATGATATAAATCGTATTCGGATGAAAGCATTTCTGCCAGTTCAATATCGTGTGTGGACACGATGACAATGTTATCTTTTCTATTTAAGTAGGGTCTGCTGAATAAGTCAAAAAAAGCAAATTTTCATTTGGGTTAACCCTGCTGTATACCTTATCCAAAAGCTGGTTACTGCTGATTCTAATTTCTCTGCATACCTAACTGAATAACTTTT
>JABFSY010000002.1 GCA_013140395.1 Cyclobacteriaceae bacterium | reverse complement strand
TCCCTATACAATACGATTGGTTTCGGATATTCTGGAATCAAACGGTTCTTCTTCAATGGCTACGGTTTGTGCCGGTTCATTAGCTTTGATGGATGCCGGTATCAAGATTTCAGGGCCAGTATCGGGCATTGCCATGGGTATGATCTCAGATAGTACGACCAAAAAATATGCGATTCTTTCCGACATTTTGGGTGATGAAGATCATTTAGGAGATATGGACTTCAAGGTAACGGGTACCGAAAAAGGAATTACCGCTTGTCAGATGGATTTGAAAGTGGACGGTTTGACATACGAAGTGCTAAAAGAAGCATTGGACCAGGCAAAGGAAGGAAGGGCTCATATTCTCAACGAAATGAAAAAGACTCTTGCCGCGTCTAAGCCAGATTTGAAGCCTCACACACCGCGCGCTGTTACTATTGTAATCGACAAAGAGTTAATTGGGGCGGTAATCGGGCCAGGCGGAAAGGTGGTTCAGGATATTCAAAAGACGACCGGTGCAACTGTGGTTATTGAAGAAGTAGGAAATAAAGGCATTGTCAATATCTTCGCTAATAATCAGGAAGTTATGGATGCTGCTGTAAGGCGAGTGAAAGCAATTGTTGCCGTTCCTGAAGTAGGCGAAGTCTACAATGGAGTTGTTAAATCGATCATGCCGTTTGGAGCGTTTGTTGAATTTATGCCTGGCAAGGATGGCTTGCTTCACATTTCGGAAATTAAGTGGGAGAGGTTAGAGACCATGGATGGCGTGATGCAGGTGGGTGAGGAAGTAAAGGTGAAATTGGTTGAGGTGGACAAGAAGACGGGCAAGTTTAGGCTTTCTCGGAAAGTGCTTCTTGCGAAACCCGCAGCTAAAGAAGAAACACCATCGGCCTAATCTTTGCTAGTGCTGTTTTTTGGAACTAATTTTTCATTTTTACGTGTTGAAATAAGCTAATAGAAAGAACACCGATGAGACAATTAAAAATAAGCAAACAGATCACCAACCGCGAAAGCCAATCGCTTGATAAGTATCTGCAAGAGATTGGAAAGGTGGATTTGCTTACTCCCGATGAGGAAGTGGAGTTAGCTAAGCGGATTAAAGAAGGGGACCAAATCGCATTAGAGAAACTCACGAAAGCCAACTTGCGTTTTGTGGTTTCAGTAGCAAAGCAGTATCAAAATCAAGGTCTTTCATTGGGGGATTTGATTAATGAAGGTAATTTGGGATTGATAAAAGCTGCACAGCGGTTTGATGAAACACGTGGATTCAAGTTCATTTCTTATGCGGTTTGGTGGATTCGTCAAAGCATTTTGCAAGCGTTGGCGGAGCAGTCCAGAATTGTTCGCCTGCCCCTAAATAGGGTGGGGTCTTTGAATAAGATATCGAAAACTTTTTCTGAGTTAGAGCAAAAGTTTGAGCGTGAACCTTCGCCAGAGGAATTGGCTGAAGTGCTTCAAGTTACAACGGCTGAGGTGGTTGATACAATGAAGATATCTGGTCGCCATGTATCGATGGATGCTCCATTTGTTCAGGGCGAGGAGAACAGTTTATTGGATGTGCTGGAGAATGATAGCGAGGAGAAACCTGATTCAGGTTTGATGTCTGACTCTTTGCGAAGAGAGGTACAACGTGCCTTGTCCACATTGACACAGCGAGAATCGGATGTGATTACTTTGTACTTTGGGTTGAATGGCGAGCATGCATTGACGTTGGAAGAGATTGGTGAGAAATTTAGCCTTACTCGTGAACGCGTTCGGCAAATCAAAGAAAAAGCAATTCGCAGACTTCGCCATACGTCCAGAAGCAAGGCATTGAAACCTTATCTGGGATAATGTAGATTTTGTAATAAGTACTACAGAAGGTCTCGATCGCGAGACCTTTTTTTGTTAAAATTTTGTTTTTTCCTTATGACAACTGAAAAAGTAAAAGTTTTAATTGTTGGTTCCGGCCCTGCCGGCTACACCGCGGCTATTTACGCAGCTCGTGCCGGCCTAAAGCCAGTTTTGTATACAGGAGGACAGCCTGGCGGACAGTTAACAATTACCAATGATGTGGAGAACTTTCCCGGCTACCCCGATGGCATCAACGGACCGCAGATGATGATGGATCTTCAGAAGCAGGCCGAACGATTTGGAACGAAAATCCACTATGCCCTGGCGACTGCTGTTGATTTCTCTTCATACCCATTGAAAGTAACGATCGATGAAAAACATCAATTGGAAGCAGAGGCAGTAATTGTTGCCACAGGCGCCACGGCCAAGTACCTCGGTATCCCATCCGAAGAAAAGTTTACTAATCGAGGTGTTTCGGCTTGTGCCGTTTGTGACGGATTTTTCTACCGTGGAAAAGAGGTGGCCGTGGTGGGTGCAGGAGATTCAGCTGCTGAAGAAGCTACGTATTTGGCCAACCTTTGTCCCAAGGTTCATTTGATTGTGAGACGCGAAGAAATGCGTGCCTCAAAGATCATGCAGCAGCGAGTGAAAAATACACCAAACATTGAAATTCATTGGAACTCAGAAACAGACGAGATATTAGGGGATGAAAGCGGTGTAACCGGAGTTCGTCTAGTGAATACAAAAACCAAAGAGAAGAAAGATATTTCAATCAGCGGATTCTTTTTAGCCATTGGGCATAAACCCAACACCGAAATTTTCAAAGATCAGTTGACTATGGACGAGGCGGGGTATGTAAAGGTCACTCCAGGCACAACAAAGACAAATGTTCCCGGTGTGTTTGCAGTTGGTGATGTAGCTGATAAGGTTTACCGTCAGGCAATCACGGCTGCTGGCACAGGATGTATGGGCGCATTGGATGCTGAGAAATTTATCGTAGCTAAAGAAATGGAGTTAGTTAGTCATTAGATTCGTTGCTAGTTATTCGTTAGTGGTTGTTCGTGAAAACTTAAAACACAAACGAACAACCACCAACGAAAAACGATTTTAATATGAAATTAGACATTCTCGTTTTTGCTGCGCATCCGGATGATGCAGAGCTGGGTTGTGGGGGCACCATCGCAAAGCATGTTAGCTTAGGGCATAAGGTTGGAATTGTTGATTTGACCAGAGGCGAGTTAGGCACACGAGGCACTATACAAACACGTGCCGAAGAAGCGACCAACTCAGCACGTATTTTGGGCGTGACGGTGCGAGAGAATCTTCAATTACGTGATGGCTATTTCCTTAACGATGAAGCACACCAGTTAAGACTGATCGAAGTAATTAGGCATTTTCAACCTGAGATTGTCCTAGCCAATGCAGTTCATGATCGCCACCCCGACCACGGGCAAGGTGCGGAATTAGCGGCCAAGTCTTGTTTCCTTGCGGGATTGGCAAAAATTGAGACTAAGCGCGCGGGTGAATGGCAAAAACCTTGGCGCCCTAAGCATGTATATCACTACATCCAAAGTGCTTTAATTGTACCAGATTTTGTGGTTGACGTTTCTGAGCATTGGGAAACAAAAATGAGTTCGATCAAAGCATTCCGAACACAGTTCTTCGATCCGTCTAACAATGAGCCAGAAACATTTATTTCAAAACCTACTTTTCTAGCTTTTTTAGAAGCACGAGGAAAAGAGTTTGGCCAATCTATTGAAGTCGAATATGCGGAGGGATTCACTACGTCTGGCAGGCTTGGAGTCGATGATTTGTTCAAGTTGAGATAAACTATCGAATTGGGTCAAACCCATGATGAGCCGTTCATGGGGTTCCTCCAAGAAAACGTGAGATTTACTTTTTAACTACCTTGATTCTGCTGATTCTGCTTTCCTCTTTTAACTGAAGTAGGTAAATGCCTTGTGTTAAATGTTGAACGTTTGCATCATAGACATCACCACGTTTTTCAAATTCGATGGTGTTTCGTCTTCCCGCAAGGTCGACTAATTGGACACCCGACAGTTCACCCTTTATACCGGATAACTCAAGATAATTTTCGGCTGGATTGGGGTAAGAACTTACTGTACTGCTAACGCCCACTAGATCACCTGTTACTATGAGCGGCACATCGGCAGAGAACTCACTTACACAGCCATCAATCGTTACCTGCACTTTGTAGATAC
>JABFSY010000327.1 GCA_013140395.1 Cyclobacteriaceae bacterium | reverse complement strand
GCATAACCGTGCCAACAGGGGAGTATCAAGTACTTGCTAAAAAGGTGATCAAGACGCTTTCTGATAAAGATTGCTGCGAAAGACTGTTAGAAAAATCCAAAGAGTGGATAGCGCAACATGACTTAGCATGGACAACAAATCGATATAAAGAGATTTATATTAATGTCATTGAACGATTAGCTCGATCAAAGTGATCGCAGTTTGCCTTCTTCCAATAAAAGTGAGTGATCAAAGTAGCTTCGAAGCGTTTCGTCATGGGTGATTAAGATAACCGTTTGAGGTAATTGAGAGATCAGTCGAATGAGTTCGTGACTCGCTTGTTCATCCAAATTACTGGTAATTTCGTCCAACAGAATTACGTCCCGATTCATGTAAAGCGCTCGGGCAATGGCCAATCGTTGTCGCTGGCCACCGGAAATTTGTAAACCTCGTTCGCCTAATGTGGTGTGCAATCCATCGGGCAGTTGTTGTAACCAAGATTCCATTCCAAGCGATTCAACCAGTTTTTCGATTTTCTTCTCATCAACGCCAGTTTCCGAGTTTTCAAAAGCAATATTCATCAAGATAGAGCCATTGACCAATACCGGATTTTGAGGAACATAAGAGAGATTCTTCTGCCAGCTCATAATAACTGCGGCATCCAAGGGCTGTCCATCAATCGCAATCACACCACTTTGCGGACGGAGAAACCCCATTAATAAAAGTAGAATGGTTGATTTACCCGACCCCGACTTTCCGGTAATCAACAGTTTACTCCCTTTAGCTATCGAAAAATTTAGTTGATTCAAAAGAGCTGGACGTTTCTCATAAGCAAACGAAACATTTTTTAATTCGATCGTTTGTAAAAAGGAAATCTCTACCTCCTCGTACTTCTTATCATTAGCTGTAGCATTAAGGCGAGTGCTGATATCGGTCACCACATACTCATTTGTTTTAATTTGAAAAAGAGCGGCAATGATTCGGTTGATGGATGGAACGGCACGAACGCCCGCAGCCGAATAAATCCCAATTAAAAACACAGCCTCTTCAGTTGACGCATTGTTCAGTACCAGATAAATCACCAATACACATAGCCCCAGCGCAGCCGTGGTTTCGAAAAAACGCAGGCTATTGGAATAATGGGTGGCCTGCTCCACTTGTAGTTTATTCAATCGCTCTGTCAGTGTATCTGTTTCATGGACGACTGTTTCAGTTTTTTGATAAATACTGATTTCCAGAAAGCTGTCAAAGGCCGACAACACTCGTTCAATCAAACGTGGATAGTATTCTTGTTGAATGCTTCCAATCGAACTAAGTTTCTGTCGAATGGCTCGGTAGTAAAGGATAGCGGGCAAACTCAGTACCCCCAAAAAGAAAAAAGCATGAGCGTTGTAAGTCAAAATCATAACCGTAATACCAATCAACACCAAGGTTTCAATCAAAACCGTTGTGAGCGCCAAAATAATGTTCTGCGCAAAGGCAGCTGGCAGATGCACCACATTGATCAGTTCTCCTGAGGCACGTTGTTGGTAGTAGGAGCTATAAGACTGATGCAGGTTTTTTTCAATCAACTGTTTTGAAATTTTAGTGGCGATTCCAAAGGCAAAAGTGGTGCGGTAACGGGTGATATATACTCCTGTGATATGTTTAACGACAAAAAACAATGAAACAACTAGGATGATTGCTACCTTGACAGAAGCATCACCCGAAAACGGAAAAATCGAAATCAGCTTTTTCAACCAAGGGAGTTCGCTGAAGAATTCCGGCTGTACGATCGCAATGGCTAAAGGGAAAATAGAAGCAACAGACAGTAGATCTAACAACGTTTGTAAGAATAGCAATACCACCAACCAGGTGCCTCTGGTTTGACTTTGGTGCCACGCTAATTGAAGCGAAGGCAAAACAATGTTTTTGAAGAACCTCATGTGGGTTTGACTAAGATCCACGGAAATGGCGATGTTCTTCTAAATCTCCTCGCGACTCGGTTTTGCAGGGAAGCCGGATTGTATAGATACGTCCAGTTAAAATTATCCAGCTCTGAAATTGATCGATGAAAATAGTTGGCAGCCATCGCAGGGAAACCCATTTGCGCAAAGTAATCTTCGGTTCTCTTATGGGCATCTGCGATTTGAAGAGGGTGATAAAATGGTGTGTCAATAATGTGGACTTCCGTAGTTGATTTGCCTAGCTCAAACATTCTTTGAATTAGTCTCGAAAAGCTCGGGAAATACTGGGCGCTACTGGCTAACACGATAACATCGAAAAAGCCGATGGGCAGTATGTCTGAGAAAACATCAGCTTGCAAAAAAGTTGTCCCACCGTTTGAAAAAAGGCGGCTGGCTTGTTCCAATTCAAACTCATTTACGTCAACTCCACACGTATCCACTTTTACTTGTGACGAAAGCCGATGAGTCAGCCATCCATTTCCACAACCAACCTCCAATAGATTTTCAACGGGTGTTTTTTTCAAATAGTTGGCTAGTTTTCCAGTTGATTTTTTTCTGATTAACCATTCCTCAAGATGTGGATGATCAGTCGATACTTTTGGAAGCAGGCGAATTTCTCTATCTGAGTGCAGCCGGTTCTCCTTTTGCCGAACCTCAATGTACTGTTTTTCGAACGTTTCAAAACTGAAATTATTCTGAAAGTAAAGACCATCCGCTCGTTTGTTGACAAGTGGATGGTTGTCTAAATAATTTTTAAGTGGTGTCAAGGTGTGTAACGAAAAGTAGCAATGATATGATCTCCAATTCCATTGAATGGAAAAGTAGATCTTACTTTTTCATCCCACTTCGTCAATTGATGATAAAGTTTGGGATGTTTATTGATAAAGTCTTTTGCCGATGGCGGTGGTGACAGCACTCCCAATCCTTCACATTTCACCAATTTGAAATTTTCCCCGAGCGATTTCTTGATATCGCCAAGTGAATAGTAGTACGTTTTGAAATATTCCCCCTCCAAATGAGCCATCACACCGTTTTTATGGAAGCGTCTCAATCCCTGTTTAAAATAACCTTTCAGCAGCCACATAATTTCCCATGGGCAGATGGGTGGCATAATCACCCAAGTAAGCATTGCATGTTCGTTCAATAACTTCGGCAAGTGCTGGGTAACTTTCTTTAAATCATCGGTACAATTGAGTCCGCCAAAATCGGAGAACACATAATCAAATCTTCCAGTCACGAGATTCAAATTTTCGAACGAACCCTGTTGAACGGTTAGTCTATCCTGAAATCCCAACTTATTGATCTTATTCTGAATCTGCCCAACCATTCCATCGGATAACTCAACGCAATGTACGTGGTGACCAGCCTCCACAAAATAGCTTGCATCTATACCCGTGCCAGCGTTTAACTCCAGTATATTACTTTTCGTCTTTAGAAATAGGTTGACATGTTTATAAACCTGCTGTCTCCATGCCAACAAGATGGGGTTTGCTTGATCATCTGCATCATACAAATCGGACTGCTTACTAAATGCTTTATTGACATTCTCGTAATGACTTCGGGGCTCGTTTGGTAGGGTGGCTTCAGTTACCATACCGTACCAATTTTTTCATTTTTAAATTCAACCAAGTGGCAGTCATTAAATAGTACAGGATAGAGAATAATTTCTTAAACGTCTCCGCCAGCGGAAGCTTGACGAATTTGGCGAGTTGCAAAAAATTTCGCTTCATCCGATAACGCGCATGAATATATCGATGCAATATTTTGTAATAGCCGGTGGGATATTTATTTTGAAACATCATTGCCAACTCATCAGAGTCTGACCAGTTTTGCTTTGCCCCTAATTGTGACTTTACATTTTCATAAAACTTGGTGCCTGGCAACGGGTAAGAAACAGAGATGCCAATTTCGTCTGGCATCAACTCCAATACCATGTTCAGCGTTTTTTTGATCTCAGCCTGGTCTTCGCCCGGGTAGCCAAACTGTAAGAAGAAAGCAGTTTGAATGCCCTTGCTCTTTAAAAGTCGAGTCGCTTCGTAGATTTGGTTTACGGTAGTGCCCTTATCCATCGCGTCCAGAATTTTTTGCGAACCCGACTCCGCTCCAACCCATACCG
>JABFSY010000143.1 GCA_013140395.1 Cyclobacteriaceae bacterium | reverse complement strand
GTGCTATTTACAGGTGGGGCAGCAGTTCAGCATTCGAAATTCAATTGCAGGTGAGATTGGCACACGCGATATCCAAATGGATTACATTAGTCTCCCGATCGCACTCAAGCTACACGTCAACGATTTAGCATTTTTTAGACTGAGTGCTGTACTGGGTCTAAATGTCAACTATCTGTTAAATGGTAGAGAAACTATTTCGCACGCAGCCTCTAAAGTGACCTATCCTGCAGGAATCACGATCCCAAAAGATCCAGGGTATGTGGCTGTTTACGATGGTGTGTTCGTACCTGCCGTTGATAAACTAGAGTACGTTTCCAATGATAAATTTAATTCCATCCAACTGTTTGCAGCTTTAGGTCTACGCTCAGACTTCGACCTGAATGATGATTGGAGCATCAATTTTGATGGACGTGCAAATTTTGGACTTTTCGACTCACGCCAGACGAGCTATGTGAATCAACTCAAAAACCCATCAGGGGGCGCAGACTTTAACGGAAACCCGGGAGCACCCGATCTACCGGGTCAAAGGCGAGAGATCTACCTAGCCGTAAGCGTAGGAATCTCAAAAATCATCACGACCAAAAGCAAGTTCAAAACAAAACGCACCAGCATTACCAATCGTGGTGGAAATAATGCACCGAAGCCGAGGGGCAGAAAGCCAAAGGGCTAGATCAATGACAGCGCTTTAAACTTTCCAATAAATCTGACATCGTTTTTACGAAATTAAGCGGATGGCTCGCTTCATCGCCTCCTCATGACTCTGTCCATGCTCAATATTGCCCTGAATTGTTTCTATCAGTTCTGTTATCATATCTCGCTTGTAGCCAAATTTCACAGCAAAAATGTGTGATAACTTCATTTCTTCGCTGTGCACGTTTTTGTCGACTGTCATCATGTGTACCAAATCATATAACTGATGGAATTTTTCATTTGCATCGGTTGGCACTTCAAACTTAACATGATTTGGATTCGTTCGGATTTCTTTCAGCTTCCCCTCACTGATCCCGTTTCTTTTTGCAATAGATTTTAATAGGTCATACTCAATGTCATCAAAATTCCCGTCCACTGCAGCCATTTCAATGAGGTTTTTCATATGGCTTCTAGCAGTTGATTTGCCTTGATTGAAAGTGCCTAGAAGGTCTTTTAAGTTCATTCGGATTCGGGTTAGAATTCTAAAACTACGTGAATTATTAGGAATTCAAAACCAAATTTTGACCAATCAACCTTTATTCTGTTAGACTTGCCCTGGCACAGACAAATGCCGAAAATAGACTTAGTTGATTCTGCGCACGAGTTAGATTCTGGCCTTCAAATTGAGCCCCATAATAAACGTCATTATTCAGATAATCCGTCAAAAAACGCAGTGCCTGCATATAAATCAAGAATTGCCCCGCCAAGGAAAATGAGTTTTCCTCTTCGATCGACAATGCACCTTGCATCCCGTCCGAATATCCCTGCACAATGGCATGGTAGAACATAGGTCTGACCAAGATTTTGGAGAAATCCATTTCCTCCTCATTGGTTGGAGACAAATAAGTCCGCATCATATCGCCCACATCGCTGAAAAAGTAACCCGGCATAACGGTATCCAAGTCGATTACGCAAATACCCTTATTGTTTAAATCGAACAAAACGTTGCTGATTTTAGTATCATGGTGGGTGACGCGTAGTTTGAATACTGGATTCCCGAGAATTCGATTGTATTCATCCACCAGATGCACGTACCTTCTTATTTGATTTATCTCATCGAAACAAGCTTTAACCCTTTGCGGATTCCCTGTCAGAAGGGCATTCTCAAATTGTCTGTAGCGATACGCTAAGTCGTGAAAATTTGGAATCGTGACATGAAGTTGTTTGGCATCGAAATCAGAAAAAGTTCTTGAAAATCTTGCAAACTGTAGAGCGGCTTCATAGGCCTGCTCGGACGTCTCTACTACTTGAATGGTTTTAGAGTTTTTAACAAACGGGGTGAGTCTGAAGTACCCGTTGCCCTCTTCGTAAGCTAACTCTTCGCCCCCTTCTGTTTTAATTGCCGATACCAGAAAATAGTCAGACTCGATTGCCGTTAGATGATCGGCCAGCAATCGAACATTGGTGGCAATCTTCTGAGGCTCTTTAAAAACATTATCATTAATGCGCTGAAGAATGAAGTTCTCCCCTTTTGCGCTCACCTTCCAGGTTTGGTTAATCAATCCACCCGAAATTGTTTCTAAGGAAGCGCTTTGAAATTGAGAGCCATATTGTTGAAGGATGTTGTTCATATACTTTTCTCACGCAAAGCCGCAAAGGCGCAAGGCCAATTTAGTGAACGCTTCGCAACTTTGAGTGAAACTATTATAATACCACATTCACAATCCTCCCCTGCACCACAATCATCTTCTTAGGTGGTTTGCCTTCCGTCCACTTTTGCACAATTTCTGAAGCCAATACCATTTTCTCAATGTCTTCTTTAGGCATATCTAAGGCGAACTCCATTTGCGCGCGCACCTTTCCATTGATGGAAATCGGATAGCTAAATGTACTCTCTACTAAATACTGGTTATCGTACTTTGGATAAGTTGCCGTCAAAATGCTTTCACTATGTCCCAACTTTTCCCAAAGCTCTTCCGCAATATGCGGAGCAAAAGGAGAAAGAGCGATTACCAAAGGCTCAACAATGGCACGCTTATTACATTTTAAAGAACCTAATTCATTCACACAAATCATGAACTCACTTACAGAAGTGTTAAATGAAAAATTCTCAATATCCTGCTCTACTTTTTTGATTGTTTTATGAAGCACTTTTAATTCCTCACGTGTAGGCTCTGCCTCACTGACTTTCAAATTGCCTGATTGGTCATGGATCAAATTCCAAACCTTGCGCAAGAACTTAAACACCCCATCAATACCTTGTGTACTCCATGGTTTAGATGCTTCCAACGGACCTAGGAACATTTCGTACATGCGGAGTGTATCGGCTCCGTAGTTGTCAATAATCTGATCAGGGTTGACTACGTTGAAATATGACTTGGACATTTTTTCAATGGCTGAGCCGCAGATGTACTTACCTTTAGAAGGATCAATTGTTGGATTACCATCCGCGTCCTCTAATATAAATTCAGCATTGGAAAAATCAGGTTTCCATTTTTTGAATGCCTCTGTATCCAACTCTAATCCATTAACGATATTGATATCAACATGAATTGATGAAATACTGATTTGCCCTGATGGGAAGCGATGCTCATGAGTTCCTACGCCAGCGGTGATTGGATATCTGCCAACCGAGTTAAACTTGTTGTATCCAATTTGGGAATTAACGGCAGTCATAAGGTCGCTGTACTCCGATGTACTCTTTTCTAATTCCTCTATTGCAGATTTAAAACTCTCAGTAACAAATAAATTGGTTCCATTAATTCGATGTACAAACCTCGAATCCCCGGTAATCTTCCCCTGATTAATCAACTTCTTAAATGGCTCATCAAACTTAAGGTAGCCAAGGTCGTGCAACACTTTTGTCCAAAGGCGAGCATATAGCAAATGTGCGACTGCATGCTCTGCTCCGCCAATGTACACATCCACTTGGTTCCAGTAGTCGAGCGCCTTGGGATCTGCAAAAGCTGTTTTATTGTGTGGATCCACGTAGCGCAAAAAATACCAAGCTGCGCCTGCGTGTGTGGGCATGGTGTTGCTGTCGCGTTTCTCGTTTGGCTTAAAGTTGATCCAATCCGTCAGGTTGGCCAATGGCCCTTCTCCATTGCCTGAAGGCTTGAAGTTATCAGAAGGCGGCAACTCCAATGGAAGGTCGCTTTCCTTCATCGCATAGGGCATATCATCCTTAAACACGACAGGGAACGGCTCGCCCCAATAGCGTTGGCGACTCCAACCAGCATCGCGCATTTTATAGTTTACTTGTCGTTTGCCAATGCCTCTTTTCTCTAATTCCTGAATGGCTACGTCAATGGCATCACGCATCACTAAGCCATTTAAAAAACCGGAATTTTCGAGAATAGCATCTTTTGTTGGATTGGCTTCTTCTCCATTGTAGTGCGAACTGATGATATTGGTAATAGGCAACTT
>JABFSY010000359.1 GCA_013140395.1 Cyclobacteriaceae bacterium | reverse complement strand
ATTCAATTTCACCCCGATAAAAACCAAGGCGACAAGGCGGCCGAAGAAAAATTTAAAGAAGCTGCCGAAGCCCATGAAGTGCTTAGCGATGAAACGAAACGTGCACAGTACGATCGCTTCGGTCACAACAGACCAGGTGGAGGTGGAGGTGGCTATAGCTCGCACGAGATGAACATGGAAGATATCTTCAGTCAGTTTGGAGATATTTTTGGAGGAGGTGGAAGTGGTGGAAGCCCATTCGATAGCTTTTTTGGTGGAGGGGGAAGATCACGGCAACGGAAAGGCTCAAACTTGCGCATTAAGCTGAAGCTTACGCTGGAGGAGATAGCCAATGGAGTAGAAAAGAAAATTAAGGTGAACCGGCTCATTCATGCCGAGGGAGTCACTTTCAAAAATTGTAATACTTGCCAAGGCACCGGCCAGGTGAGAAAAGTAGTAAACACGATGCTTGGGCAAATGGTGTCGTCAAGTACCTGTCCTACTTGCAATGGCGCAGGCCAAACCCTTGACAAACGCCCTCCCGGAGTTGACAGCTCAGGGTTGGTTTCCAAAGAAGATCTCATTACCGTCAAAATTCCTGCAGGAGTCAGCGATGGTATGCAACTTTCCATGTCGGGAAAAGGCAATGAAGCACCCGGTGGAGGAGTACCGGGGGATTTGTTGATTTTGATCGAGGAAACAGAGGATAAGGAACTGAAGCGAGATGGCACCAATTTAGTATACGATCTACACATAAGCTTCATTGATGCAACCCTTGGTACGTCTGTGGAAGTGCCTTCTATCGGAGGCAAAGTCCGTATAAAAATAGAGCCGGGGACACAGAGCGGGAAGATCCTTCGCTTACGTGGAAAGGGGCTGAAAGACATCAACGGGTATGGTACTGGTGATCAGCTTATTTACATCAATGTTTGGACACCAAAAAAGGTGAGTAGTGAGGAAAAGGCCAAATTGGAAAGCCTCCGCAGCTCTGCCAATTTTCAACCTAGTCCAGATGCCAACGAAAAGGGATTCTTCGAGCGCATGAAAGAGTATTTCGGATAAAAAATAATAAAACCATTTGCGAAATAACCCGTATAAGACCTATTACGGGTTATTTTTTTGACTAAAAATCCCGGTTTGTTAATGTTATAAAGTTCTCAGTGGCATTAAAGTTAAAAGGAAGCGTGTTAAAGACCGTTTTAATTTGGATAGGCATAGGCGCACATTTGGTCAGTTGGGGCCAAATCAAGAAGCAATTTTCTGTCGAGAAAGACGAGGTGTGCAACAAGGTAAACCTATCATTGAAAGCCAAAACAGGGAACTGCTTTATTCGGCCTAGCCAAAGTTCTGACTTTCTTAATATATACAGTAATCAGGATTTAGAGCAATATTCTCATTCATTCAGTAATGAGATAAAGGGCACAACGAGCATGATCAAGTTGGCCTTGGAACAAGAAAGTCAACGAGGCGTTGGCAAAAAGATATCTTATCAGGTTTTTGGAAGTGACGACAGGCCATCAGAGAAATTTTGGAAGGTATATCTCACGGTAAACACTCCTTATTCCCTTAACCTAGACTATGGATTGGGGAATGCAAACATTGACCTATCCGGGCTCTCGGTAGAGAAACTAAAAATCAATACGGGTAGCGCGGACGTAAACATCACCTACGGGACAGGAATTGAAAACAAAGTAACTATGGATACTTTTTTCATTAAAGTGGACATGGGAACAGTAAATGCCCAACATATCAATATGGCAAAGTCTAAAGTAGTAGTAGCCAACGTGGGTTTTGGAAATATGTACCTTGATTTTTCTGACAAACCCACAACTAGCAATCACATTATTGGAAGTGTTGGTGCTGGCAACCTAACAATCCAGTTACCCGATGACGAAGTGCCCGTAGTGGTTAAAATAAATGACTCCTGGCTTTGCAGCTTAAATCTATCTAAGAGCCTTAAAAAAGTGGGGAACAACAAATTTGCCAACGCAAGCTATTCTAAGAATGCCAAAAACGCTCTGAATTTTGATCTGGATGTTTCAATGGGCAAAATCATATTTAAAGACTCCAATTAATCTAGACGGGCAAGTTGTACTTACTTGTCTTAGTCAAAACACCGCTGTCGTTTCAACTATTCAAATCTTTACATTAGCCAGATTGTAATTCTATTGCTATTTTTAAGACTAATACAAAAAACAAACACGTGAACGCACTTATCGCCAAAGACGTAACTAAGATCTACTCCGAGCACACGGCACTGGATCATGTAAGCATCACCATACCCGAGCAAACCATTTTTGGACTGCTTGGCCCGAATGGTGCCGGGAAAACTACACTCATCAGGATCATTAATCAGATCATTAATGCAGATAGTGGAGAAGTATTGATATTCGGTGAAAAACTTCGGCCCAATCATATCGAAATTATTGGGTACTTACCCGAAGAGCGCGGGCTGTACAAGAAAATGAAAGTGGGCGATCAATTATTATACCTGGCTCAACTAAAGGGACTCAGTCGACACGATGCCATGGCGCGCATAAAAGTATGGCTGGAAAAATTCGAGATTAAGGATTGGTGGCACAAAAAAGTGGAAGACCTCAGCAAAGGGATGGCGCAAAAAGTGCAGTTCATCAGTACTGTTTTGCATGAGCCCAAATTGATCATTCTTGATGAACCCTTTTCAGGATTTGATCCGGTTAATGCACAACTGATCACAGAAAAGATCCTGGAGTTAAAAGCCAATGGAAGCACCATTATCTTCTCCACTCACCGCATGGAGACCGTTGAGTCCCTTTGCGACCACATCGCATTGATCAACAAGTCGAAAAAAATCCTGGAAGGCCCGAAAAAACAAGTGAAGGAAAGCTATCGCTCAAATACATTCTTAATTGAACACCGTGGCAATCATTTTACACTGCCCGCTGAAAAATACGAAATCAAGGCGCAGACAAAGATCGAAGAGGATTTGTTTTCCACGACTATCAAAGCTGCAGACGGCATCAAAGGCAACCAGGTCATTCGCGATTTGATTGATATCACAGAGCTGTATAGTTTTCAAGAAAAGCTACCGACCATGGCGGATATTTTTATCGGATTGGTTAAGGCCGATGGGGATGAAGCCCTGAGAAAACACTTACAAGAAGTTTAAATAAGCTGCAAGCAGTGAGATTGTAGCCAACACAATACATACTTATTTACCCAAGAGAAAATATGAACAAAGTCTGGTTGATCATGCAGCGCGAGTTTCTAAATCGTGTACAAAAAAAATCCTTCCTCATCACCACTATTTTAGTACCCTTGATTTTTCCGGCCATCATTGGTGTATTGGTTTACATCATGAAGAAGGAAGCAGAATCGGCCAAAGCAGAAACCGTGCAAGTAGTAGATGAAAGCGGGAAGTTTGTTTTCGAGAACAGCAAACGGTACACTTTTGTGCCGCTGTCCATGCCCCTCGAACAAGCCAAGAAAGCATACAACGAAACGAAGGACTTTGCACTACTTTACATCCCTCCTTTTGATTTAAGTAAACCTGAGGGTATGGTAATTTACACCAAAGAGAATCCAAGCATTGAAAAAGTGGGGGGGCTCGAGTCTATCTTACAAGATCGCATCAGAGACTTGAAGCTGGAAGAATACAAGATTGACAAAGAGACCCTTAAAGGTTTGAAAGTGAGTGTAAATCTGAAGCAGATCAATTTGTCGGAGACAGGTGAAGAGAAGTCCAGCAACTCAGGCATTCTTTATGGCTTGGGTTTTGGGCTGGGTATATTGATTTACATGTTTGTGTTGGTTTACGGCATTCAAATTATGCAAGGTGTGATCGATGAGAAAACTTCTAAGATTGTAGAGGTGATCGTTTCATCTGTAAAGCCTTTTCAACTTATGCTTGGGAAAATCATAGGGATTGCCTCTGTTGGCCTATTACAATTTACGATCTGGATTATACTAATTACCGTTCTCTCAACAGGTGTTCTTGGTTATTTTGGATTGAAAATGCCGCAGAAGCAAGCGATGGAGGAAGTGACCAAACAAATGGCCGATGAGGACGTCAAGGAGGCGATGAGTCAGCAGAACTCGAAAATTGATGAAACACTGGCCAACCTAAGTCAAATTCCATTTGGAAAAATCGCTTTTGTCTTTGTCTTTTATTTCTTGGGAGGATACCTGCTCTACGGGGCACTTTTTGCAGCCGTTGGCTCTGCTGTAGAATCAATGCAAGAGTCTCAACAATTTCAGTTTCCTATTACTCTTCCGTTGCTAATTGGTTATCTCGGGCTGTTCATGTTTATTCTGCGAGATCCTCATGGACCTGTTAGCTTCTGGCTTTCTGTAATCCCGTTTACCTCGCCCGTTGCGATGGTTGGAAGAATTGCTTTTGATGTACCTAATTGGGAACTAGCCTTATCCATGGTGCTGCTGGTTGGAGGTTTTCTACTTACCACCTGGATTGCGGGTCGCATTTATCGGGTAGGCATCTTGATGACCGGCACCAAAGTCAGCTGGAAAGTTTTGATAAAGTGGTTCTTACTAAAGGGATAGTCTAGAGCATCTTTTTTTCCTGAAGTACTAGTGTAGAAAATTCATTAACCAGAAGTATCTGGTTGTTGGTTTTTTGCTATCTTCCAATTCTTTTATGCCAGGCAATCCCTCCTCACCGGCTTCTATGGAGTTCTACAAGGATAACACAAATCTTAAGTGGATTATTGTTGTCGTATCTGTTGTTATTAGCGGTGGAACCATTCTGTTTACAAAAATACTCGTTGATCAGTTAAAAGAACGGGAGCGCAATCAAGTACAGCTCTTTGCGAAAGCCCTCGAGTACAGTACCAATGACACTGAAAATGAAATCCTTTTTATCACAGAAGAAATCATTTACAAAAACAACTCGATCCCAACCATCCTGTTGGACGAAAAAAATAACATAACTTTCTATCGCAACATCGACATCGATTCATCTTGGAGCAAAGGTGAGCAAGAAAGAGTGCTGAAAAGCGAGCTGGAGGAAATGAAGAAAGCGTACCCCCCGATCGACATCCGACTGAAAGATCCTACCAGTCAAGAGGTTTTCGCTACTCAAAAAGTTTACTATAAAAACTCTTTTCTACTGGCCGAGCTAACGATTTTTCCCTACGTAGAAACCTCGATCTTAGCCATTTTTGGGTTTATCGCATACCTCGCATTCAGTTATTCAAAAACATCCGAACAAAACCGAGTATGGGTTGGGTTGGCCAAAGAGACTGCACACCAAATTGGCACTCCCCTATCCTCATTGATGGCGTGGGTCGAAGTACTTCGTGATGATCCTGAATTAAAAAACAAAAGCTTTGTAGACGAACTGGATAGAGATATTCGAAAACTGCGGGTGGTAACAGAACGGTTTTCCAGTATCGGATCAACACCTGTCTTAAAAACAGAAAATATTTTCCATTTAGTAAACAACGTTGTGAGCTATCTACAGCCTCGCCTTTCTTCAAAGGTAAAAATCGAAGTATACACGTTATCTGAAAACATTTTGGCCAATGTACACGCTCCCCTATTTGAATGGGTGCTAGAGAATCTCTGTAAGAATGCCGTAGATGCCATGGAGAATACAGGCACCATCGCCATAAAAATACTGAGAGGTAGCGATAGCAAAGTATTGATTGACATTTCCGACACTGGAAAAGGAATCCCTAAAAAGTTAGTCCAGAGTGTGTTTAAGCCCGGATTCACCACCAAGAAAAGAGGTTGGGGGTTGGGTCTTGCGCTCGCCAAAAGAATTATTGAAATGTATCACGAGGGAAAAATATTTGTCAAGTCATCGGACGAAGGTCAAGGAACTACATTTCGCATTGAGCTAAAAAGTGCTTAACAGAATTCGTTTTCCCATCAAAGACTCTTCCACAAATAAAGTGTTGCGTACGCCTCCCACCCTTTGTACTTTTTAAAAATTCGTTTGACTTGTTCCAAGGTTGGCTTCGCTTTCATTTTTTTTAAATTTTTAATGGCATTGTGAACACCCGCGTCTTCTAACGGAAATGACTCGGGATATCTAAATGTTTTCATCAGCGCATAATTAGCAGTCCAGTTTCCAACTCCTTTAATATTCATCAATTTCTCTTTGGCCTCTTGAAAGGGTAAGTCCTTTAACTTCTCTTTCGAAATACTCCCACTCAAGAAAGCTTGCGCAATTAACACTACGTACTTACTCTTTTGCCGAGAGAATTGAAGTGGCAAAAGGTGTTCATCGGAAAGGGTTGAAACTACCTTTGGTGTGGGGAACAAATAGTACACCTTATCTCCTACTGTATGCTTTTCGCCAAATTGTTCTACAAATCGTTGTTTTAAGGTGTACGCAAACTGAAGATTAATCTGTTGCCCAAGCACTGCCCATACCAGTGACTCAAATAAGTCAGGCTGCCCGATGATGCGATAGCCAAAATATTCCTTTACTAATGGACCCAATAACTTATCATCCTTAACGAGGGCATAAAATGGCCTCAGATCTGCATCTAAGTCAAACCATTCTTTGATAAAAAGAATAAGTTGTGCCTTTTCAGATTGCTGCAGTGGTAAGCCACTTACTACTCTTACTTGTAGTTGGTTAGATTTCTTTTGGGTCAGTTCAAATACAATTCTTTTTGATCCGATTTCAATGACTTTTGAAACGTGATAATCATCTACAAAATGTAAAAGCTCTTTTGGCGAACGTTGAAGAAACTCAACTGATCTTTTAAAACTGAATTCATCGAAAACCGGAATATGAAAAGACTCCATACCACAATACTAGAAAATAATTCTCCTATAAAAACAGCGCATCACTAAAACAGCAAGAATCGGGTTTTACAGATTCACGGTGAGCCCTATGTTTACCATATGATTGATTTGACATTGACCCGATGGGACGAAACGTATCTTTCTCATTTGTATATGATTGCACATGAAAAACTAACAACGAGTGAGTTGGCCAGGCTCTTAAAAAGTAAAAAAATAATCTTAGCAGGCAACAAGAAGCTTAAAATCTATGGTTCGCTCGACTGTCGTTCGGGCAAACGGATGAAAAAAATGAATCGTGTATTCTTTGGAAGTCAAAAAGAGGCGATCCATTTAGGTTACCGACCATGTGGGCATTGTATGAAAACTGCGTATTTGCAATGGAAATTCCGCAAGAAGCGGGTTGAATTCGAAAGACCGAAACACCAAATTTGATCTATCAAAAAACAATATCTTTATGATGGTGATCGAAGACAAAATCAATTACCTGCGAATAGAGCAGGCCATTCAATACCTGGAGAAAAACTTTCAACGCCAGCCAGAGTTGGACGAGGTGGCGGAAAAAGTACACCTCTCTCCATTTCATTTTCAACGAATCTTTACGGAGTGGGCGGGGATAAGCCCGAAACGCTTTCTCCAATTCCTGACAGTTGATTTTCTAAAAAGCAAATTAGCGCAAACCAAAAATCTAGTCGATGCAGCAGAAGCAGCTGGGCTTTCGAGTCAGTCGCGTGTATACGATTTGTTTACCACATTGGAGGCCGTTACACCGCAGGAGTACAAACAGCGTGGTGCGGGCATACGAATAGAGTATGGTTTCCACGAAACCCCCTTTGGTCTTGCTCTACTTGGTGTTACCGAACGAGGCGTTTGCTGGATGTCTTTTATCACTACCGATAAAGATCCCAACTACGAACTTGAAAAAATGAAAGAACATTGGGATCATTCCATTTTTCATCATGACCAAGAACTAACGGCCAGTTTCATCGATTCTATTTTTGGCAAAAAATCTCCATCGAAAAAATTACACGTGTTTGTCAAGGGCACCAACTTTCAAGTGAAAGTATGGGAGGCACTATTGAGATTGCCTATCGGGAGCGTAACCACCTATCAACGGATAGCCGAGAAAATACAAAATCCAAAAGCCCTGCAAGCAGTGGGTTCTGCTGTTGGCTCTAATCACATCGCGTATCTAATTCCCTGCCATCGCGTTATTCGAAAGGACGGAATTCTTGGAGAGTATCGCTGGAATGCTACCCGCAAGAAAAGTATCGTTGGCTGGGAGATGGCAAAAATGAGCAAAGGCAAGATTGACTAATCTTCCTATCTTGAAGACGATTCATCTTACTATGAAAAATCTTCAACAACCTGCTTCTCGGATCAAACGCATCCTGCTGCCCGGTATCATTTTACAATCCGTTTTGATTGGCGGTGGCTATGCCACAGGTCGTGAGATTGTAGAATATGGAGGAAAGTTTGGAGCTAGCGGTTGGATTAGTGGTCTCGCCATCTTTTTAGGATTCTCGTTGATTTCCATCCTTTCCATGGAGGCTTGCCGCCAATGGGAAGTATATGATTACAAGTCGCTGCTAAAAAAGATGATTGGCAGAGGATGGGTTGCCTACGAAATCGCTTACTTGTTATTGGCGATTTTGATCATCGCAGTGATGGCAGCAGCTGCAGGAGAAATATTAAACAACACACTGGGCTTTAATCAATGGGTGGGTGTGATGTTAATTGTGGTATTGGTTGGATTTCTTAACTACAAAGGAGATGAGGTGATCACCAAACTGGAAACGATTGGAACGATTGCTCTCTTCAGTGCCTACATCATTTTTTCTATCGCTGTTTTTGCCACCAGGGGTTCTGCCATTGCAGCAGTCTTTTCCAACTGGGATACCAGCTTTCTGCCTGATGCGCCACACTTCGGCCTGCTTGTTTGGACCGGAATACTGTATGTTGGTTATAACTTAGCTGTTTATCCTGCTTCGTTCTTTACCTATCGAAACATTCGCTCTCGAAAAGAAAGTATAGCAGCAGGATTTATTTCGGGTGCGTTGATGACGATCCCATGGTTCCTCACCTACTTTGCTTTGTTATCCTACTATCCAAATCAAGACGTGCTGGCTTCTACAGTCCCTTGGCTTAAAATGCTGGAGCCTTTTCACACCATCATGATCGTCATCTTTGGCATCGTGGTGGGTTGGACATTAGTTGAAACAGCTACCGGCATGATTCACGCGTTTATCCATCGCATAGAAAATGAAGTGATGGAGCGAAGTGCCCAGCCCATGCAGAAAATTCACAAGGCTTACATTTCTACTGTCGCATTAGTCGCGTCACTCTTACTAGCACAAGTGGGCATCATTGACTTGGTGGCCAAAGGGTATGAAATGATGGCCTATGCCATGATCGCTGTTTATGGGGTGCCGCTTCTTTACTATTCAAAAAGACTATTGACATCGAAATCAAACTGATCTACTACAAAACAAAACAGGCGAGCATCACGGCTCGCCTATTTTCACAACTTCTTGTTGCTACTTAATTTTGAATTACCAATCGCTTGGTCACCCGTTGTGTGCCTTGTGTCACCTCCACCACATATACGCCCGACTTCAGTTCCTCGGTCTTTAAAGAAATATTCGATTCTATTTCTTCAGCCTTTACTATTGCCTGAAACGATGGCCGCCCAATGATATCCAAAATTCGAATGCTCACATTCTCCGAGGTAGGATTGATTAACTCCAGGTTAACATTCTGAGTGTTGGTTGGATTGGGATACAAGAATATGTTCAATGGTGTGGTACCATCGTAATCCAACACGATCACATCGCTATAAGACGATTTTCCATCAAAATCGAATTGCTTCAAACGATAGTAATTATTGCCTTTCAACAAGTTCCTATCCTCGAAAAAATACTCGGAAGGCAAATTGGTTGTTCCGTTTCCATTCACTTTTCCTACTTCAACAAATTCCAACCCGTCTGGCGATCGTTGTATCTCAAAATAATCGTTATTTATTTCTGAGGCGGTCTTCCAATTCAAGCTTGCAATCGATCCGTCAATCCTGCCTTCAAATTTTACAAGTTCGACAGGTAAAGGATTTTGAGTATCTACTGATCCCAACGTCACAATCTGTTCGCTAAAGGATATGGTTGATGATGCGTTAAAAGTACCTCGACTTTGTGTATTACCTCCACTGAAGTTCACACCTCCTCTATTTTGCCATTGGTTCGTAGGCGCGCCTACCCATTGCATTACACGTAAATCTTGACGTTCTACGTTCGATGTGCTCACATCGCTCTCGATGCCCCAGCTTAATCCTATCGTAGCTGTCCTTCCTGTTGCTGCTACAGAACCATCGGAGACTTTCCAATATTCAATTGTAGATAGGCGAACAACCGGAGCAATGGGTGTCATATTAGTTATCGAGGCCTCCAAGGCATCTGCATTTCCAATTATATATTGCATATCCCACGTGGCTGCGGTTCCACTGGCTACACTCACAGAACCGGATCTCCAGCGAGAGCCACTTCCAATTGGGAAGGTAAATGTGTTGGCAGAGGTGGGCGCCCCTCCTGCACCAAGTGCTTTAAACAATTTTCCGTTAACAAATGAATTTGCCCTTCCTTCAGCAGGCGTACTCAAAGCGCTTGACCCAATCAAAAAAGTGGTGGCACCTGGCGTAATATTTCCATTGGTAAGAACTAATTCACTATTGATAGTAACACTACCTCCGAGTGTTAGGCCAAGTCCATTGTTTATTTCTAACTGATTGAGAGAAAAATTGCCACTCGTGCTCTGCGCAACCGCGCCTTGGAAAATGGTACGATGCGCGCTTGTACCGCCACTAAATGCACCTCCCGTATAATTTAGATTTCGCAGTATTGTCAAGTTACCACCGCTTCCCGCTGTGAAACTTCCTGAAGAAACCACTAGATCTCTCCCCACTGTTTTGTTTCCAGTACTTTGGCCATCAAAAGTACCGCCTACAACATTTAAATCACGATCCACCAATACCGTACCACCGCCAGTTAAGAAGGAGCCACCATTCACTAAAGCATCTCTTTGGATCGTTATGTTTCGATTATTTGTATTTTGGAATGATGAACCGTTAATTGTAAGGTCTTCACAAATCAGAATATCATTGTTGCCAAGAATTCTATTTCCGGTACCTGCCAATGTTAGTCTACGTAACGAAGTAATTCCCCCAAGCACTTCATAGTTTGTATTGCCAGAATACTGAAGGCCGCCACCAGAGCAACTCAAGAAATCGGTGTAAAAACCAGCAGGAAATACAGCACTAACATCAGGGGCATTTACTTCAAAGCTTAAGGTTCCTGTTCCGGTCACTGTTCCAAGTCGGTGACCAATGGATCCACTCTTGATATCGAGCGTACCATTTATTTCTGCCCGATAGAGTATAACATTGTCGGTTGTGCCAGGAATGGTGACAACGTCACCAGCTGATACTCTAATAATGGATCCCGAAAGGGTTAAAGGAGAAGGGTCGCCAACATAAATGGATGAACTAGTCACATCTCCATTTCCTACACCTCCCCCTTTTGTAACATATGTAATAATGTTGTTGGGTATGGCACAATCTACGCCCGCCAGGTATTCGCCCGAAATTTCTGCGGTTGATACATTGTTAAAAGAGAAATTAATTCGATTATTCAGTTCATCCACAGCCGCTGCATCTGGAAACTTGAATACAGTGGCATCACCCGTTCTGATTCTTGCAGCAATATAATCAGCCTCGGTTAATCCATTCGCCAGCGCAACTAAGCTTTGCTGGTATTGCAACACTACGTTAGATTCAAGATTTGTAGCATTTTCAGCGGTAATGATCCAGTGGTACTGCAGCACATTGTTTTGATCATTAATTTGAGCAATACAGAGCCCAGATTCTATATCTTCTTGAATGATTGGCTGCCGCTCGTTGGCAGGGCGAACTGTTATACTAGGAGAAGTAGTTCCAGTTCCAGAGCCGGGGCCAAGATCTGCAAAATCGAAAGTCGCAGGTGTGTAAAGGGCTTGACCTACTGGGAATATAAAGCTAGTTGTGCTCAATGCCGGGAATACCTTTTTCACACCATTGTCAGTGAACGAACTATTGGTCTGTATCATGTTATTCGCAGAGAAAGTATTGACTTCTTCAATGGCAGTGTTTATGCCTAATGTGAGGAGAGATCCTCCGATATCAAAGACACCTCTTGATAGCCTTAGCCCCGTGTTCAACGTGAGTTTATCGGAATTGTCAGGGATGATTACACCACTCAGGTTATCGATTGTAACTGTTCCTAAATCAGCTACTCCGTCTGTTCGTAATCCAAACAGTTGTTGCTGCCCCGAGCCCATAAAAACAAGGCCGTTTCCGCCTCCTGAACTAGTGTGGGTTCCACTGGTAGCAGGTGCCGTACCAAAATAGGCATTACCTTGTAAGTTTATAGCATTGCCATTATCGGCAAGCACACCTTGTTCAACACGCAAATCATTGCTAACATTTATGACTGTGGTAAGGCCTAAAGTGCCGGTATTGTTCTTCGTTAAATTGAAGAAGTTTTTTGCACCTGTTCCAGAGAGGCTTTGTGCCCCAGCAGCAGAGAAAGTAGTAGTGTTTCCGGTAGGTAGAAAAGTTCCGTTTACTACCATATCACCCTTTAATTCTAACCCGAGGCTTTGAGCGTTAAATGTTGTCCCATTACCAATGGTAAAGGTTCCATCTACCAGTAGCGGCAACGAGTAAATCAAAGCCCTTGGCGCATTACCGCTACTGTTGTCAATGGTTATATTTCCTAGACTACTATTGGTGGTGATCCCAATGTTTTGCCCGTTAACTCCCGCTGGTGTATTCGCAGAACCAATTATGATATTGGATGTTGAATTCAAAACAGCTGGAGTTTGAGGAGAAATAAGAATAGACGGCACAGTAGGACTATTGATGCCCCTCACTATAGTCAATGTGGCTCCACCGGAGTGAACAAATTCGCTGCCTGCATTAACCACTTCAAAAACACCGCGGTTGGTAGTGGGTGCCGCCCTCCTGCCAACTGTTACCGACCCACCGGTTTGTCTGTAATTTAAAATGCCAGCCGTGCTAGTCAAGCTTCTTCTAATCTGTGAACCCACTGTGAGTGACCCAGCGCTCACCTCAATAATGGCATTGCCAGATGCTGAGTATTCAATGAAGTTGTTTCCATTACCTACGGCATCATCGATGTTGACAGTTCCGCCACTCACGCGCAACAAACCATCTAACAATAATCCAGTATCGGATCCTGTAAGAGAGACAGTGCCGGCAGAAACTTCAAGACCTGCGGTTCCGGGTATCGGGAAATTTCCTCCACCGCTTGACAGCGTGATAGCTATCGAACTATTATTCAAACGCAACAGACCGTTAGAAAGTGTTAGTGATTTGGTTGCAAGATTAGTAGGCCCATTGATGGTAATGTTTGCGTTGATAGTGGCCAACGTAGCGGTTGAAGTTCCCTTGTTGACAGTCAAAGAATAAAACTGTGGTGCATCACCCCCTGCATTGGTCATCGTCATGGAAGTGTTGCCCAATAGATTAACATTTATTCTATCCTGTGTTGAAAGCGTTCCTGCTTTAAATCCATTTGCGGCTGTTGTGTTTTGTATGAAGTTACCAGACAGATTGAAAGTATGGTTAAGCGGAGTTACTCCAGGGGTCAATACCCGAACGATTGCATCAAAGCCATTTCCTAAAATCAAGTTACCCAATACCGTCACCGTTCTGGCCGTACCTACATTTCCAAATCGAAGTTCACCACCACCACCGCTGTCGTTTCCGTTGGCATTTGACCTGTAAAACCGTAAGTTTCTGTTCACGGTTATATTTCCAGTTGCCCCGGTATTTAAAACCAAGTTGATGTCACCCAGTAATTCTAAGTCACCATTAACAGTGATGTTATTGGGTATAGTGGAAGACTTATCGGCCGCACCCCAACCATCGGTTGCCATCAGCAGATTAGGAAATGAAGCAGGGGTGTTGACATAAGTAGCTGCCGCTAACGTATTCTCATATACCACGTACGATGAATCTTGAAGATTGAATGCTCCAAGATCTACTCCAGCAAATGTGGGATCGGATAAATTGCCACCCGTGCTTCGAATCCAAAACATTCCTTCACCAGCAACTTTGGCTCCCAACAGTTGGCCTTGCGTACCTAAGTTATTGATACAAACCGTTGGCCTGAATTGAAAGTTAAAAGCATAAATTCTAGCGGTTGGATTGTTTGAGATATCTTTCATTTGCTCAAAGCGAAGCTCTGCGACAGTGACATTGTTATTAATTGCTACGCCATGTGGCCGGCCGTTGTTGCCAGCGGGATCGCCAAAGGGTACAAACCCAACAATGGCAATATCACCTGCCTGTGGGAAATCTGTTGCTGCTGCTTGTCGTGAATCATGGACGCCAAAAGCTCCGTTTGCACCTAATGTCCAGTTGTTAACATTGGTCCAAGCTCTGCCGGCAGCATCTCCAAAACCCCGGCTATAATAAACTTCTGGGGCACCTGTAAATCTGGCGGCTGCCCCTGCGGTATAGTTGGCTTGTTCTAACGTAAATCCAGTGCCTGTGCCATCAAAATGGATGATATTTCCGGTTGTATTCACACTGGCTGCTTCGGATGATCGAGTAAAGGGGTTTATGTCTAAAACTTTACCCGGTAGATAGTTGGTTTCTGTACCTCCTACATCACTTTGAGCATAGGTAAATTGGTACTTAACCGTTGGCAGTGTAGTGAAGCCTTCAAAACGTACGCGCCAATAATAATTGAGAATATCAGGCCCACCAGACAAATTAGTGGTCTGTAGTACCTGGTTTACTGGGTTGATGATAATATAACCATCATCGGCAAAACCGCTTATGGTTGCAAGCGCAGGCGTGTACTTATCTGTTCCTGAAGTATTGGCGGCATCATTTGCTGTTGTTCCAATACCTAATGGGAATCGATAGTTCCCGTTGGCAAAAATTCGAAGCGCAAGCCCTCCATCAGAGGAATTTCCAGATGTCGCTAACATGTCTTCGACACTAAATCTTCTCAGTTGTAACCCAAGCGAGTCGGCTTGATTATCATTAGGTGGCAAGGCAGCACCTGTTAATGCACCCACCATCTGGTCTATCGTCAATCGGTAGGTGCCTAAATTGATTTTTCCATAGAGATATTGCAGGAATTGAATTCTTAAATTACTACTCAGCAGGATTGGGTCGTCTCCACTGTTTAACCGGACAACACCGAAAATAGCATTACTAGTTGTGACCAGCGTAGTCGGTGTATTGTCATCTCTAAATTTAATCATATCGTTACGGTCATTCGCTACCGGACCATCAGCAGTTGTAGCTCCATTAAATACACCTACCGTTTGGTAATTCAGAACTGAATCACAAAACATTCTTACACTATGGAGTCCTTGATCCAAAGTGCCTGAAAAAAGTCTAAATGATGTCCCGTCAATTCTTAATAAATTGTTGTTGCTTCCTGTTAAGTCTGTTTTCCCAGACGCAAGGCTAACTATTTTATCTGCAGGCTTGTTAATGGTTAAATTCCAAAAACGCTGTTCGCCATTTCCATCTACACGGTTCAAGAATGAAAGAGTGGAATTATCAGTACCATCTAAAGTGGTTGTATTTCTTCTTCCATTGGCCAATACTTGATCGAAGATCAAATCTCCATTTAAATTGATGGTAAGGTTTCCGGCAATGTTAAGGTTCCTACCATTGTGGTCAAGTCTGACAAATGACTCAATTGTAAGCCCGCCCTTCACTACTAAATTTTGTGCGGCCAACGTGATTTCACTTGCACCACCTCCAGCCGGTCCGCTTGTTCCGCCAAGCAAATCTATATCGCGCAATGTGGCGTCAAAAGTATTCCGAAGCGTTAAGTTCCAAAATGGAGCACGTGAAGTTACTACATAAGGATTACCATTACTGATTTCTGCAATGATAGTGCCGCCTGTAACGCTTACGTTGGCGGGATCGCTATTAATAAAAATTCCGCCCCGGGTGCCTGCCGTACCTGCACGCGAACCTCTCACAGTTAACGTTCCGCCAGACATTTGGAATACATTGCCTGGATAGGTTAAGCTAAATACATAGTAATCTAAACCTGTTCCGCCAGGACCTCCTCCGTCAACAGTAACAGCTCCACCGGTTTGTAC
>JABFSY010000509.1 GCA_013140395.1 Cyclobacteriaceae bacterium | reverse complement strand
GCTCTATTTTCTCTTCTTTTATAAAGGAGAAATCGCCCATCAAAGATGACCACTCCTGCGGAACCTGAGACTGACCGGATGCCTTCGCTACATTGATACGTACTTTTTTAAAAGCTTCTTCGATTGGTAGATTCGGTATTTTCATAGCTTTCACGAGTTCTTCGGTGTATAAACCATTCTTTCCAACTCCATCGGAAGCTGTCTTTCCCGGCTGCGTGGCAAATGCAATGATGGAACCTGTTGGTGGGTTTGAGGGTGTTGCCAAGCCGTTATCTGCGCTTCTGCTAAATCCTCTGAACGGATTATTCCGACAGGCATCCAGAATGATTATATTAAATGGGTTTTTGTAGTACTCCATAACGGAAAGTGCCCTGTCCGCTTTAACACACTCAAACTCAATTTCAAATTCTTCCTCAACTTTGGCATTTATAGGTACTATATAATTTGCTCCATTTGATTGAAGCCCGTGGCCGGCATAGTAAAACAAGCCAACGCCAGGTGAATTGGCCAAAAGCTGTCCGAAATCACGGATTGCTTTACTCATCGTTTCTTTGTTTGCATTGACTACTTCAATCACAGTGAACCCCAGTTCTCTGAGTGTTGTTGAAATGAGGTGAGCATCATTTTCTGCATTTTTTAGGGGTGAATCCTTATACGCTGAATTTCCGACAACGAGTGCATTTTTTCCGGTTGCGGTTGCTTGCTGGGCTGTTAGGTCAAGCGAAAGGATCAATGTAAGAGCGAAAATTAGACAGTGTTTCATTGCTAAAAAAAGTCGTTTAATCAGGGCAAAATTCCAAAAAATAAAATTAAGAGGTTTAAGGATTTTATGCAATACCCTTTACGGGGTATATCGTAAAACTCTGACCGAGACATTCACGTTGTTTTTTTGTGCACGGCTGGGTCGGGCATCTGACCAACTGTACAATAATTCAGTATTACTTTGAGAATAACACCCCCTCTTTAAACGAAAGATTGCCATCACTTGCAATCCCCGATGCATAGTCAATCGTGAATGTATTTGGCTTCGCTCCCTCCAAAACATTTGTTTTGTAAAATACCCGTTGATCATCTTTAGAGTATTCTTCGTACACCACTACAAATGTTTGCGGATTGGCAAATGGAATTTTTTCAGCATCGTAATACACACTGGTTTTATCTTTGAAATAATCGCGATCGATGATTTCAAGACTGGCACTGTCTATTCCTTCGATTCTTTTTCCATCGCTAACCAGAACGTTGTCAACAAATACATTTCGCTCATCCACCACACGAATGGAACTGATTTGATCGAAAGCCAGTAAGGCAAATTTATTTTTCCAGCCAGAAAAGGCAATTGATTGGCCGATGCGAGCGTAGCTTTCATTGATTGCTTTTGCTTCACCTGCAGGTTTCGTGCCCCTGTGCACAAGAATTGTTGCGCCTGGATTGCCGACATTAAGCGTGCCGGAAGACTCAATGGAATAAATAGACGAGATATCTGTGGCAATAGAGGTGCTTAAACGAACAAACGTGGCTCTGTCCGCATCAACTTTCTTTCCGTCAAGGAAGATGGAAGAAGTGTCCTGAGCCCAATAGTGATAGTATACGTTGTTTAGAGTTGGAAGGGGCTCATAGGTCTTTGGGTCAGCCCCCTCTATAACGCACAACGAATCGGGGCTGTCACTGGGAAAGTAGACATGCAAATCGTCTTTTGGTATTCTATTGGAATCCATGACAAAGCTGGCGGGATCAGCCAGTGTTTTTTTGCCTTTCCAATAAACGTTCTTGCTATCCTTTCCAGCATACCTTGATAGTACTACAAATGAGGCTGCGTCCGCTTCGGTCTCGGTATAACCTAACTCAAACGTATTTCCCATAGGAGAGTAGATAATTTTATTTCCCTTGGGGTCAAAGTAGTAAGAGTCAGAAACCGCTTCGTTGACCGGTTTCCCCAAGCGATTCTTAAATATGAATACCAGAAAAAAGATCACCACCAATATCAAACCAAGAATGAGAATGAATACAATTTTCATATAGGAAAGCGTAAACTAAGAAAGGATTAAAAATAGTGATTAAACGTGAAATGAATCACTGTCAAAAGGATCTATTGCCGGATTTCTAAAAGTCTATCAACAAATGAAATTCGAGGGCATTGAAACCACTAAATGACCATCGATACAACAATTGATAGTCAAAGAGAATTGATTCCTATATTGCTGACCTTAAAAACAAATTAGACCATGCAAGCAATCAAACAACGCATATTAACGATGCTGTTCCTCACACTGGGGCTCGCAGCATTTGCACAACAAGAACCGTCCAAGGCCAAATACATTGACCCGGCCAACATGGATTTTACCGTAAAACCCGGGGATGACTTTGAAAACTACGCAGGTGGTATCTGGATCAAAAATAATCCCGTGCCTGCCAAAGAGACGCGGTGGGGTAGCTTCACCATCCTCCGTGATTTTAATGTGAAAGCAGTACGTGAGATACTGATGGAATCGGCAGCGGACAAGAGTGCTAAACCAGGCTCTGTTAAAAGACGCGTAGGTGATTTCTATACCGCGGCTATGGACAGTCTGGCTATTGAGAAAGCCGGATTCACACCTGTTATTCCAGACTATAAAAGGGCCGGAAGTGTACAAGATGCGGCTCAGGTAATTGACGAAGTCATTTACGAGCGTACCAATGGTGTTGCTAATCCGTTGTTCGGTTTTTTTGTGGGACAAGATCGCAAGCATCCAACCATCATGGTGGCTCAATTTTCACAAGGCGGTACTTCCATGCCTGATCGCGATTACTATTTAAAGGCAGATCCACGCACCAAAAAAATCCAAGCTGCGCACAGTACCTACATTACTACATTATTTGTATTGGCTGGAGAAACAGAAGAGAGCGCAAAGAAAAAGGCTGAAATCATCTTCGCCCTGGAAAAGAAATTAGCCGCAGCGCAAATGAGTCGTGTAGAAATGCGTGACCCCTACAAAACGTACAGTAAATTTTCAGTTGGAGATTTTACCAAAAAGTCACCTTCGTTTGACTGGGCATCAACACTTACTAAGTTAAAGGCCACTGGTCAAGATAGTATCTTAGTTAATTCACCTAAGTTTTTTTCGCTAGCAGATAGCCTGCTAAAAGCGACACCCATTGGAGAGTGGCAAGCGTATTTGCAGTGGAATGTCCTTCGTTCGGCAGCTCCGTATTTGAGCAAACCTTTTGTGGATGCGAGCTTTGCCTACAACCAGGCATTGAGTGGACAAAAAATTCAGACTCCCCGTTGGCAACGAATGTCCTCTCTCACGGATGGCACCATTGGTGAATTGCTCGGGCAGCTTTATGTCGAGAAGCACTTTAAGCCCGAAGCAAAAATGCGGATGGATGAAATGATCAAGAATTTGGTAAAGGCGTATGAGATCAGAATCAAAAAGTTGGAATGGATGAGTGATGTCACCAAACAAAAAGCGTTAGATAAGTTAAAGGCTTTTACTCCAAAAATCGGATATCCGGAAAAATGGAGAACGTATGATGGCTTGGAAATTACCAGTCAAACCTTCTACCAAAACCTACGCAATGCGGGCAAGTGGAGCTATGAGGATATGGTGAGTCAATTAGGAAAACCAGTTGATAAGAAGAGATTTGGAATGACACCCCCCACAGTTAATGCCTATTACAATCCTGTGAACAACGAAATCGTGTTTCCCGCGGGAATACTTCAGTTTCCTTTCTTTCATATGGATGCCGATGATGCATTTAACTACGGTGGCATTGGCGCGGTGATTGGTCATGAGATCTCGCATGGTTTTGATGATTCAGGAAGTCAATACGATAAAGATGGCACATTGCGCAATTGGTGGACACCTGAAGATCTGACGAAGTTTAAAGCGCTTTCAAAATTGTTGCAGGAGCAATACGATGCCTATACTGTTTTGGATTCGGTACATGTGAACGGCAAACTTACCTTGGGTGAGAACATTGGAGACTTAGGTGGATTGAATGCTGCTGATGAAGCATGTAAGATGACCAAACAAGGACAATCCAATAAGAAGATAGATGGGTTTACACATGATCAACGATTCTTTCTGGCGTGGGCGCAAGTATG
>JABFSY010000406.1 GCA_013140395.1 Cyclobacteriaceae bacterium | reverse complement strand
ACGCAATTTCTTGCAAATAAGCCACCTAGAAGCTCCAAGTTAACCCTGCCAGTGCCTGAAAGTCACGAACGGGATAATACAAGTACAACTGGTATTGGTTGTCCAAAATGTTGTTCGCTTTAACAAAAAACGAAAATTGGTCAGACACCAGATAGCTAACTTTAAAGTTCAAATCTGAGGCTCCCGGTAACGTAACTGATTTGAATGTCTGCAATGCTGGGTCATCGATAGAAAGTGCCTTCATGCCACCCTGCAAAATGAAATCAGCATCAAGCAAAATTTTATTGTAAATGTTGTAGGAAGCCTGAATGCTAACCCGATAGGTTGGCCGATGCCAAGCCTCTTTAATCTTATCTGTTGAATAACCAAAGTAGTCTCCTCGAATGGAAGTTCTAATTTTTTCGGTTGCTGAATAGCTGAATTCGGCAAACATGTTAACGCGCTGAGTGTTACCCTGATCGACTTCTACAGCAAATTGTTGGCCTTTTGTTGAATCGTTTTGATAGAAATAAAGATTCTTCAAATTCGCTGCGCCAAACCCGGTATGAAAGGCCAGGCTACCTCCCAGTTTTCCTTTAAGCCCTCCTACAAATTCCGCTGTTCGATTGGTATGATTGAGAAGTACATTCTGGCGTATCCAGCTGTTCTCTCGCGACAAAGAGTGTAATGATACTTTGTCCATATCACCCATGAGACCAGCATAAACTTGAACTGATTTACTCAACTCGTAGTTAGCCATCAGATGAGGATAAAGATTGACTGACTTAATACTTCCGAGGGTGTCATTCTGAAAAGCTGTATTCACACCGATCGTTACCATCAGATTCTCTATTGGGAAAAATTGATAAGAAGGCCTAATCTTAAACAAATGTCTGGATCGAGCAGCCTGTGGTTCAAATTTCCTGTTCATCAAAAAGTAATCCGCATTCAGATTGAGGCGATTCGATTTTTTAAATTTATAGGTGCTGGTCAGGTTTAGATTGATCTCGCTTTCACTGGATGTAAAATGATCGGCTAGGTAAGAAAATCCTCCCGCCAACTTATATTCAAAATTCGAAGTGGTGATATTGCTTAAATCTGCCCCCAACGCGTATACTGTATATGATTGAGCCGATGCATCTCCCGTAAAAACGCCAGGCAGCGTTCCATAGAATTTATTGTTCCAGTTTTCAAACGAAAGAAATCCACCGGCACTCATCGTCTGGCTAAACGTATTTCCAAAAGCCTTCACCGAGGTTGAACCACTTGACGAACTTCCCCCATTTACAGGGCCGCTTCCAAAACTATGGTGGGATAGTTTAACTCCGTAAAACTTATTCCGATCCCGCTTTGAAGTTAGGTAGCCCTCGATAAGTGGAGAGGCATAGTTACCATACCCAACTCGCACATAGTTACCATACAATTTATTAATGGGCTCTGTCTTCAACTTGAGCGGACGAATCGAAGGATTATAGTCAGGAGTTTTAAAATCGACTTTCCTAAACGAATACGTAATTTCCGGCTTTATTGGTTCAGCAGGTCGAGGTGGGACTTTCTCAAAACCGCGATCAATTTTTGGCAACACAATTTGCTTGTCTTTAACAATTTGAATTTCCACTTTTTCAATTTCGCCCTGGTCTTGGGCTTGAGTCGTTAGTAGCGCTGAGAAGAAAAATAGTATACCTAGCATAGCTCCAGCACCGTGACTACTTTGAATAAAAAAGTAAACTGTCCTTCTCATCTATTTAGCGTTCGTTTTCTAGCGTGTCTGATTTTACTTTTTGCATTCGTTGAAGTTCAACTTCGTCCAATTTGATCAATCGCTCAGAAGCCGTGCGTTTTACCGATTCAATCGGAAAATTATCTACCAGCGATTTTAGAACTGCTTTTGCATTGAAAGAGTCCCCAACGGCTAGAAAGTTATCGGACAGTAGAAGATAAGATTTACCCACCCATTCCGGGTAGTTTGCAAAATCAGTGTTAAGACTTACCAATGTTTCGTAGCACTGTTTATGCTCTTTGGCCAGATAGAATAACTCACCAAGTAAGTACTTTGCCTCAGCACCATGTTCGTCTTGCGCGGCATTGATGGTGGCAATAAACTCATCTTTCGCGGCCTCAAAATCACCCTGTGCTTTGGCTATCTTCCCAAGGTACAAGGAGGCCTTATTGACGGCTCCAGCGTTAACACCACCACTTCGCAAAATAGTTTCGGCATATGATTTAGCTGAGTCATATTGTTCCAAAAAGAAGTATGATTCCATTAGTCCATTCCACGCCACACTTTGTTCTTTTTTGTTTGATGCCATTCCGGAAAGGCGTTGGAACGCGGGAACCGCCTTGTTAAAGGTGCCTTGCTTAAATTCCAACTCTGCGATGCGCGCGACAACTTTATTAGCAAAAGAAAACGTCTGATCCTGGTTGATTTGGTAATAGATACGGAGCGCTTCAGTGAAATTCTTTGAGCGATACGTTGCCTCAGCCAGGTAGTAGTTTGCTTCAGTATGACGTGGACTTGTGGGATACTGATCGATATACAAGGTGAGCCGCTGAATTGCTTTTGCATAATCCTGGTTGAAATAGAGATTTTTTGCAGTCTCGTACTCAACTGATTCAATCCCCTTTGAATCCGGGTTGGACTTCTTATACCCGGCTAAATAGTTGTCAAACTCCGTTGAGCGCCCTGCCAGATTTAATGACTCTTGCAAAGGAAGCAACACATCTGCTCCGGCCGGATGATTGGGGTAGTTTGTCAATACCGTGATATAATCATCTGATGTCTTATTAAAGTCCTTGAGGTTATAATAACATGCTGCCCTTCGGGTAAAGGCGTATGGCGTAAAGCGGGATGCTGAAAATAGTGTTATAACCTTGGAATAGTCTGCCACGGCCAGTGAGTAATTGCCCTGTTCAAATTCCAATTGTGCGCGCTGAAACAGGGCTTCGTCCATGAATCTCGATTTTGAATAGTTTTTCATAAAAAAATCGAACTCTGTAAAGGCTTCTGTGTATTTTCTTAAAACACCGAGGATAACACCTGCCTGTAGGTGAGCGTAATCTGAATCAACAGAGTTGGCAGCAATTGCTCTTTTATAAGTATCTAACGCGGCTGGATACTCTTTTGAGACATAATAACAGTCTGCCAAACGCAACAAGCCATCGGCATAGTTTGCCTGGCTCTTGGATGCCTTATTTGCAAATTCCTTAAAATTAAAAAGCGCGCGATCATACTGTTGCAAATTGAAATAGGAATAGCCAAGGCCGTACCTTGCTTTCAACAGAATATCCAAGTTGGAATATCCTGTTAACCCTACGACTTTTAAGTAATGATTTGCAGCTTGCTCATATTGCTTTTGTATTGACAATGATTCCGCATTCCAGAAATTCGCTTCAGCCACATAATCCTGATTAATCGGATATTGGACTGATTTTTTAAAATATTGATCGGCTTGCAGGTAGTCCTCGCGATTAAAAAGATCAAGGCCCTTAAGCAGGGTTGCTTTCTGGTAGGCTCTATCAACTGCTACACTTCGTGATGGCAAAGATTCAATATAGGCTATTGCTTTATTGTAGTTGCTTGCATTTACATAGGCTTGTGAAAGCAGTTCTCTAATTTCGTTCGCATAAGAGCTTTGCGGGAAAGTCTTTAGCAAATTCTCAAATTCGGCAATAGCCTGATCTGCCCGACCTAACTCATAGGCAATTTTTGCAAATTGAAAGGTAGACTCTTCGACTAACTTTTTGTCGGATCTAAACTTCCGCGCGATGTCAAATGACGTAAGAGCCATCGGCTTTTGTTGTTTTTTCAGATAAAGAGACCCCAGGTAGTAGGCAGAATAATATCCTATTGAATCGGTATCACTAAATGAGGATTTCAAATATCGCAGAGCGATGTCATCTTCACTCAATATAAAAGCAGCATAGCCAGCCCGTAGTAAAATGCCTTTGTCGGCAGTATCCTCTTTACCATTCAAATAAGTAGTGTAGGCGGCTAGCGCCTCTTTGTTACTTCCCTTCTTAAAATAGGCTTCGGCAACCAACAGTGATATCTCCTCGGAATTACCAACTCCTTCCCTGCCGCTTAGTTGAGAACTATATGTTAACAATTCGTCAT
>JABFSY010000294.1 GCA_013140395.1 Cyclobacteriaceae bacterium | reverse complement strand
GGAGATATAGCACCCTGATAAAAACGTATGGGCAAAATGAAAATTTTCTTTAACATGAATTGAATAACAAATGTACTTTTTCGCCTTCAAGCGGATAGTTCAAATATCAAATAAGTGGCTATTTTTACCAAAATTACACACAAAGTCTATGGCAAACTCAATAATAAATATTGGGGTGAAGGAAGAAAATACAGAGTACCTGAATGAGAAGATTAGGGCTACTAATTTTTTATGCCTTTTCTACGGGCTTCTCAGTTTGCCTTTTATTGCGATTGCCTACCTCTTTATTCCTGGCCTTACTTACCTGCCAATAGTGTTTTTTGTTGCCTCTTTATTTGGGGAATTCTTCAATTACGTTTCTCTTCCAGGTATGGCCGGGTTCATTGGCTGTTTTGTATTTATCGCTTTGTATGCGGTTTTCTCTGCTTATATAACACCTAACAATGGCCCGTTGCTTGCTTCCTTCACGGCATTGCATGTTTTATTTTTATTGCCACCTTGGCTACTTTTTGACTTACAAGAAAAGCGGTCACTTTTTGGGTATTCTCTTTTTTCAATTCTCACGATCGTACTGATGCCAGTATTGAATAATTGGTTTACCTATGATGCTACCTCAGATGTGATAGAGCTGTTTAAGCAAGGTTGGCTATTTTATCTTTGTTTAGGATCGGCTGTTATTTCCATGAGTGGTGCACTACTTTTTCTTGAGTACACAACCTTTAATACTGGAAAAAAGAACGATCAACTGATCAACGAAATGAGCGAGAAAGCTTCTCAGATTGAGCAAAATGAGAAAAGATTGAATGATTATATCAAAGAAATAGAAGCGGCAAAGAAAGATAGCGAAAAAAGGCAGTGGTCGGCTCATGGACTTGCCATGTTTGCTGATATTCTCAGGACTCATCACAGTGATAGCCAAAAGATGTTTGATAGTATCGTTTCTAACTTGGTAAAATACATTGGTGCAAATCAGGGTGCTTTGTTTTTGATTGAAGGTGAAAACGAGGACAGGTCATTGCAATTAGTAGCTACCTATGCCTATGATCGCAAAAAGTATATCCAAAAGACGATCGCGGTCGGGGAGGGTGTTCTAGGACAGGCCGTGCTGGAAAAATCACCGGTCTATATGACGGCTGTTCCACAGCAGTATATTCAAATAACATCTGGCCTGGGAGATGCTCCTCCGCGATCCTTGCTGGTATCGCCATTGTTGGTCAATGAAGAGGTATTTGGGGTGATTGAGTTAGCATCTTTTCAAAACTTTGAACCTCATGTTCAGGAGTTTGTGGGGAGGATTGGCGAGAGCATCGCCTCCACGATTTCCACCGTGCGCGTGAGTGAAAAAACCAAAACACTGCTGGAAGAATTGCAGCAGCAAACAGAAGAGATGAAATCACAAGAAGAAGAGATGCGTCAGAACATGGAGGAGTTGGTGGCCACTCAAGAAGAAATGCAACGCAAAGAGCAAGAATACCTACAGCGCATTGCTGAGTTAGAGCAAGGTCACCTCACTCAATCGTATAACTAATTTCGCCTCCCTTGCCATCTTTCAGCTGCACGCCAATAGCTTGAAGATCGTCTCGGATCTTGTCTGACAACGCATAATTCCGATCAGCTCTTACTTTTTTGCGCAATTCGATGAGTACGTTGATTGTTCCTTCCAGCAAATCATTGTTGGCCGTTTTGTCTTCCACCAAACCAAGTACCTCTTCCATCATACTGATAAAGGTGGCTTTTAACTTTTCAAAAGTCAGCGCATCAACAGAACCAGTTGGTGTGTTGCCAGATTTAAAATCGTTAATCCGTGATGCCATCTCAAATAGTACGGCCAGGGTTTTTGCTGTATTGAAGTCATCGCTCATAGTGCGGTAGCACTCGCCTGTTAACTGGGTGATCTCACCTACCAACTCGTTGTTTGGGGTCGTTACTGTTGAGTAATCCATCGCCTTAATAGCTACCAGTGCAGCATTTAGTTTACGGTATCCTTTTTCAGCTGCCCCCAATGCCTCGTTCGAAAAATCGAGTGTGCTACTGTAGTGCGATTGAAGCATGAAAAAGCGTACCGACATTGGGCTATATGCCTTGTCGAGCAACGGATGTTCACCCGCAAATAACTCGCGCGGCAAAAATGAGTTGCCTTTTGACTTACTCATTTTCTCACCGTTTACAGTAAGCATATTGGAGTGCATCCAATAGCGTACCGGTGCGTGACCATAGGCGCCAACACTTTGTGCGATCTCACATTCATGATGTGGAAACTTCAAGTCCATACCGCCTCCGTGTATGTCAAACTCCTTTCCCAAATACTTGGTGCCCATGGCCGAACATTCCAAATGCCAGCCGGGTATACCATCTCCCCAAGGTGAAGGCCACCTTTGAATGTGACTTGGTGTAACGGCTTTCCAAATGGCAAAATCAACTGAGTTCTTTTTTTCTTCCTGTGCGTCCAACTCACGCGTCCCCTCCAATAAGTCATCAATATTTCGGCCACTTAACTCTCCATATTTATGCTTCTCCATAAACTTGCGCACATCAAAATACACGGAGCCATTTTTTTCATAGGCAAAGCCATTATTTAAAATCCTCTTCACCATCTCAATTTGCTCTACAATGTGCCCCGTGGCAGTGGGCTCTACGCTAGGAGGCAGGATGTTAAAGATCCTGCATACTTCATGAAATCCATAGGTATACTTTTGCACCACCTCCATCGGCTCCAATCTCTCCAATTTAGCACGTTCCTCAATCCGATCTACACCTTCTCCCGCATCGTTAGTCAAATGACCAGCATCGGTAATGTTGCGCACATAGCGTACTTTATACCCGATATGTGTCAGGTAACGGAACACTACGTCAAAAGCGGTAAACGTGCGCAGGTTTCCCAGGTGTACTTCGTTATAAACGGTTGGCCCACAAGAATAAAGCCCCACAAAAGGAGGGTTGATAGGTGTAAACAACTCTTTACGCCCGCTGAGAGAATTCGTGATGGATACCGGATATTGTTCAAATAAATTCATATGCAATAAATCGGGGCGAAGCTACTATAAATTGAGTACAGTCGGCAATCAAAATGATCTTGAACAGCTATCTTTGAGCGATCTAAAATACATCAACGAACATGAGTAAACCCATCATAGCCCCCTCGATTTTAGCCGCTGATTTTGCCAACCTAGAGCGAGAGGTGAAAATGATTAACGGAAGTGTAGCCGATTGGATTCATGTAGATATCATGGATGGCGTATTTGTGCCCAATCTCTCCATGGGTTTGCCAGTAGTTGAAGCGATTAAAAAACATGCCACGAAACCACTGGACGTTCATTTGATGATTGTGAACCCGGAAAAGTACGTAGAGGCGTTTTACAAAGCAGGAGCGGAAGTCATTTCCGTCCACCTGGAGGCCTGCCCGCATTTACATCGAAACATACAGCAAATTAAAGCAATGGGGATAAAAGCAGGAGTGGCGCTAAATCCGCACACACCCGTTGCCGGGCTTTCCGAGATTATTGCAGATATCGACCTGATTTGTGTAATGTCAGTGAATCCAGGGTTTGGCGGTCAGAAATTTATTGAAAACACGTATGCGAAGGTGAAGGAAATCAAAGTGTTGATTCAGCAGAAGAATTCGAAAGCAGTCATTGAGATTGATGGGGGAGTCAACATGGCGAACGCTCGCCCTCTTTTAGATGCAGGCGCAGACGTACTGGTTGCGGGTAACTTTGTTTTCTCCTCAGAACATCCTTCTGACACTATTCTGCGTTTAAAATCCATCTGACCTTTGGTCTGATTTTGGCTACCTACTTAGAGAAAAAAGAGTATCGACAAATGGCCTCTCACATGCGAATGCTTTTACTGGTAATGCTGCTTACTTCGTGCGCAAGGACTGTCACGCGGATCGACCCCGGCCAGCAAGTAGATTTAAGTGGGCGATGGAACGACAGTGACTCTCGCCAGATTGCTGACCGTATGGTCAATGATCTACTCAACAGTGAAAAATTTAAGGAATATTGCAAAAGTCACAGCCGAAAGCCCGCCATTATTGTGGGGACCTTCCGCAACAAGACAAGCGAGCACATTGATGCAGCCAACTTTATCAAAAAAATA
>JABFSY010000068.1 GCA_013140395.1 Cyclobacteriaceae bacterium | reverse complement strand
GAAGGAGGCCGAATCGGGTCAAGACTACATATATCCCCTACTTGAACCAGATGAACAGGTAAAATTTCGTACACTAATTGAGAAATACAATGCAGCCCCGTCTTTGTTTGAGGCCGAAGTAAAAGTGCTACTAAAAAGTGGCAAATCTAAAATAGTGCAATGGCGCTCTTTACCTTTAGAATTAAGTGATGGCGCAATAGTTTGGAATGGCATTATAACAGACATAACTCAACGCAAACAAGACCAAGAAAAAATAAAGGAGTCAGAGGAGCGATTGCTTTCCATTTCCAAGAACCTGCCAAACGTTGTCATATATCAATTCATTAAATCACCCGATGGAAAACTATCCTTCTCCTTTTTGAGCGAAAGTGTTTTTGGCATTACCGGCCGCACTGCCGAGCAAATATTGAATACTGAATTTACGTTAGAAAATATTCATCCCAACGATCGGGTTCGGTTCGTGGCGGCCGTGGGAGAGTCAGCAACTAACCTAAGTGAGTTTGATTTGAACTGGCAGATTCGTCACCAAAGTGGCGAGTATCGAGTTGTACAAGCGTACGCGAAGCCTAAAGAATTACCAAACAATAATGTTCAATGGGATGGCCTTTTGATCGATCTTACAGAAACCATCAAGCTAAACAAGCTCCTGGAATTCACATATTTTGCACTCAATCAAACCTCTGATATGATCCTGTGGATCAGAAAAGATTCATCGATACTAAACGTAAACCCAAGTACCTGCAAACAACTCGGCTTTTCAATGGAAGAGCTATTGAAAATGTCAAAATCGGATTTTGATTTAAGTTATACGAACGATGTGTGGCAGAACCATTGGGATAAGTTGAAAGAAGCAAAAACGCTAACCTTTGAGAGAGAATACACACGCAAAGACAAAAGTACTTTCCCGGTTGAAGTAAATGCCAATTTTATATTTTTTGAAGGTGAAGAATACAACTGCACCATTGTGCGCGATATTTCGAAATGGAAGCACGATCAAAAAATTCTTGAGGAAAGTGAGACTCGCTTCCGCAACCTCATTCGCGATATTCAGATCGGAGTAATGCTGCAAGGACCCTCATCTGAAATTATTCTTTGCAACAATGAGTGTTTTGATTTACTAGGGCTTACCGAAGAACAATTGATGGGCAAAACTTCGTTCGATCCAGAGTGGAATGTAGTGCGTTTCGATGGTTCAGATTTCCCTGGGGCTCAGCATCCGGTACCAATGGCAATACAAACTTTAAAGCCGGTGATAGGCGTACTGATGGGTGTGTATAGGCCTATAACTAAAGATAGAGTATGGCTGCAGGTAGATGCATACCCTATACTAAAAAAAGATGGAGGTCTTCTACATGTGATTTGCACATTTTTAGACGTAACAACGGAACGTGAGTATCAATTAGGCTTACAGAAAAGCATCATTGAAAAAGAAATGCTGATAAAGGAAATTCACCATCGGGTGAAAAACAACCTACAGTTGATATCATCCATTTTGTATATCCGATCAAACAAAATGGAAAGCGGTGCTGTAAAGATTTTCCTGGAAGAAACGCGTCAAAAAATAAAGTCCATCTCACTCATCCACGAGCGATTGTTGTTTGCGCAAGAAATCAACCGAGTAGAGATGAAAGATTACATGGGTAAATTGATACATGACCTTGGGGCGTATAATGCAAACATTGAAAACGTAATCCAAATAAGAGCAGAAATTGATCCCATAACAATGGATGTGGACAAGGCCATGTACTGTGGCCTTGTCGTAAATGAATTAGTGACCAATGCGATAAAGTACGCTTTTGAGCAAACGAAGGAGGGTATAATAACGGTAAAGTTAGAGAGCGGTAATGGACAGACAATTTTACAAGTAAGCGACTCGGGTTCGTCTTTGCCAGCCAATGTGGTGGTAGGCCAAAAAACATCGTTTGGCATGCAGTTGCTGGAGGTATTTGTTCAGCAATTGAAAGCCACCATTGAAATTGACCGGGTAAATGGAACAAACTTTACCATTCGGTTTTAATAGCAAGTGATAAAGGATAAACAGAAAGATAAAGATAGTAGGACTCAAAATTCAAGCGTATGTCAAAAGGCGAAATTTTAATAGTGGAAGATTCCTTTGTGGTAGCGCTGCATTTAGAGGCTACCTTAGAAAACGAGGGTTATAAAGTGATAGGTAAGTGTGATTCTGGCGAGAACGCCATTGCTTTGCTGGATGAACTAAATCCTTGTCTTGTGCTGATGGATATCATGCTGAACGGCATGCTCGATGGAATTGAAGTAGCGGGTGTTATAAGAGAAAGGTACGACATACCGGTAGTTTACATCACTGCCCTGAGTGATAAAGCTACCATTCAACGCGCAAAATTGACTCAGCCCTACGGTTTTCTTACAAAGCCATTCGATGATCGCGAAATTTTTACAATCATTGAAATGGCGATCTACAAGCATAGCATTGAACGAAAGTTCAGGGAGAGCGAGGAAAAATATTTTTCAACCTTAAAGTCAATAAGCGATGCAGTGATTGTAGTAGACAATAATTTTGATATTACCTACCTAAATCACAGTGCCCAGGCATTGGTACATTATACACACACAGATGCTCTAGACAAGCCCATTTTTGAAGTTGTCAAATTGAAAGACATTGACACGGGTGATTTTCCCATCAACCCATTACAGTGTGAAGTAGGAGGACGAAATGTTAATGCAATACCGGAAAACCTGGTGTTGGTAAATAGCAATGGGCAAGAAATACCAATAGGTGAAGGTCGCTTTAGTCCATTATTAGGCAGGAGAGAAAACTTTATTGGTTTTGTTATTACTTTCCGTGACATAACTGAGAAAAGGGATAGGAAGCTAATGGAGAAGCAGCTAGAGATACAAAAGAAAATGGCTCAGTTGGAGGGAGAGGAAAAAGAACGAAGCAGAATTGCAAAGGACTTACACGATGGACTAGGCCAAATGCTAAATGCTATTAAAATGAATGCCCAGATGAATTTTGCGGGTGAAGCAGCAAGTCAACTTTTCATGCAACTCGATGAAACCATTGAAGAATGTGTGCGCATTTCAGAAAATTTATCACCAGCAAAGTTATTGCATTTCGATTTAGCTACTTGCTTGCAATCGCTTTGCGAGGGAGTGGCTGCCACCTCTGCAAAGGTTCATTTTAAAAAGCATGGGGAAATTTTGAGCCTCATGCAAAATAAGAAAGTCCATTTATATCGAATTGCACAAGAGGCGTTAAGCAATGCTATCAAACATGCAAAAGCAACTACTATCACCATTCAATTATCTCAAACCGATCACTACGTTGACTTGACAATTGAAGATGACGGACAAGGGTTAGGGTTGAGCAACAGTAATTTATTTGATAAAGGAAACGGCCTTAACAATATGAAAAGTAGGGCCGAAATAATGGTGGGTAATTTTGTGATGGAAAGCCGACCAGGCGATGGCGTACTAATAAACGTTAATGTTCCCCTAGATAATCTAGATCATGCTAAAATATAAGATTCTGATTGCCGATGATCACGTCATGGTTCGTGAAGGTATTAAATTGCTTCTAAGTAGAAATAAACAATACGTGATTGCCGGAGAAGCCGTTAACGGCAGAGAGGCCGTAGAAAAATACAATGCACTGAAACCTGATTTGGTCATTTTGGATATTTCAATGCCCGAGGTAAATGGCATGGAAGCCGCAAAAGAAATTATAACACAACATCCCAAAGCCAAAATTATCATACTGACTATGTATGATGATGAGGACTATATTAGTAAATGCATTGAATATGGCGTGAAAGGTTTTGTAATAAAAAATGAAACTGCCAATGAACTGGATAGCACTATTAAAGCGGTGTTGGCCGATCAGAATTATTTTAGCCCCCTGGTTCAAAAAATAATTGTCAAAAAATATACATCTACCACCATCAGCCGAAATCAGAAAGAGCAAAAAATTAAACTTACCGCACGCGAAATTGAAATTGTAAAACTAATTTCAGCAGGGCTAACAAGCCATCAAATGGCTGACAAACTGTTTATTAGCCAACGAACGGTTGAAACACATAGGGCCAATCTTCTCAAAAAAGTAGGCGCTAATAATTCTATAGAACTTTTGAAAATACTTGAAAAGCTAGAGATCAAGTAGACCTATTCGTAACAGCATGCGTATTTATACCTAGTTGAATACCGCGTACAACTACCGATTACAAAATCCAAACATACCTGTATTGCCAGCCATCGTTGTTCACAATAAATTTGTTATAAACGAAAAGCGATGGCTGTAAAAACCATTAAGTTGATTGGAGCTGAGGAACCGAAAGAATATTTTTTGGAGAACTCGGAGGCTGCCATTTTTTTTTATAAGCTTTTTCAACAGAGCCCCCAAGCGGCAGCGCTTGCCGATTGTGAAGGTAAAATATTTCTAGAAAATACCCCCTTCAAAGAAATCATAAATTCGGAAACTGTGCTTCGAGAACTGGAGCTTGCCATTAGCAACCTAGAGCCAAATGATTTGGCGCCTCACTTGTTAGAATTAACTACCGATAACTTGATAGTAACGGCTAATCTTACCCCAACAGGCAAAAGTCTACCAACTAGAAAATGGCTTTTACTGGTTTCAATTGAACTAAAAGAATCCAAAGCACCTAAACCAAATAATCCGGCAAACACACCAGCATTTACGGCCAAGGCTGACATTAATGATATTAATGAGGAGCAAATCCGTTCGATGCCAATGAACTCGCTGCAAAGCGAACTTAGAACAAGAATGAAACAGGTTAACATCGCCTGCATCGTTACCGAATCTGATTTAAAAGGTAATATCATTTATGTAAATGATTTATTGTGCGAAATATCTCAATATACACGCGAAGAATGTTTAGGGCGCCCGCACAGCTTGTTGCGTCATCCGGATACTCCGAGTTCTGTTTTTAAGGATATGTGGGCAACCATAAAAAGCGGAAGTATTTTTAGGGGTATTCTGAAAAATAAAAAGAAAGATGGTAGTCCGTATTGGGTAGATGTAACCATTGCCCCTGTGCTGGACGCTTATGGACAGCCAATTAAATATATTGGGGTTAGATATGTAATCACAGATTTAATACTCCGCGAGCAAGAATTGCATAATGCAAATGAAGAACTGCTCAAAACATTGAAGCAAGTTCAGCACATGGATGAAGTCGATAAGAAAAAGAACCTTCTGTTAGCTAAAGCAAACAAACAGATACAAAAATTCTTATACAGTACCTCGCATGAATTTCGTTCTCCACTTACTTCTATACTTGGGCTGGTTAATCTTATGCGAATGGAAACATCCGATTCAATAACGCTGGATTATGTTTCAAAAATTGAAGCCAGCGCTTATAAACTAGATAAGATTATTAAGGATATAATGAACTATTCGCGTACCACCTACCAGCGGATAAAAAGCGAACATATTGACTTCGGACCTACTATTTGGAAGCTCGTAAATAAGTATCAGGCTGATCCTTCTTTGAGCAAAATAAAGGTAGAAGTAAAAACGGAGGGTATAAGTCAATTTTACAATGACGTGGATCGCGTAGAGCTGACAATTGACAATGTAATTAGAAATGCGATCAATTATTACGATCAAAAGAAAGTGCACCCTTTTATTAAAATACAAGTTGATCTGAGTGATAAACAGGTGAAAATTCAAATTGCAGATAACGGCATTGGTATTGGCAAAGACCATTGTGAACACATCTTTACCATGTTTTATAAAGCTACCAGTATTTCAAAAGGTGCTGGCTTAGGTTTATTTATTGCAAAAGAAGCATTGGAACAATTGAAAGGCAGTATATCGGTTGAATCTGAAGTAGGATTTGGTAGTGTTTTCCAACTAACAATACCAAACGATCATAAAGGAAAATTGATCAATAGAAAACTTCATCTCCAACAACATGCGCCTGACTAACGAGGGCTTAAGTAGTTTTACGTACGTTCGATGCGTACAAAGTAGTAATCAAAAAATACACATTTCTGCGGATTACATAATAGGAACCTAGACTATACTTTTACTCTCGCTATGACACACCAATGGATTACGCCAACCACTAAAGAAAAAGCGAAAGCTAGCATAATGGCCTTGTGTGTAGAGTTGAAATCAGATAAGCGCACAAAAGAGGCGTTCTACTTTAATGGCACACAAACACACGCCATTATGGCTGGGCTGAACCTGGTATATAAAGAAGCATTAATTTGGGCTGACGGCAGCCAACTACGCGTTTGGGTGGTTGGCGACAATCACGATTTTTTATTCCAAGCCTTCCGCCACTTAAAAACGAATGCTAAACAATGGCGATTAGAAGCTGGACAAAATGCAGTGGAGTATTTCACTAAAATTATTTTTGACGATCGTTCTACAAACAGCAGGCTTCCCGACAAGCTACAAGGTTTAATAGATGCACAGCAAATTGCAATAGAGGCTGATTCGCTTGGGCCACAGCTAACTGAACTGATAGAAAAAGGGCTTGAAGCACTGCGCGCGCAACCGGTCATTGCTGGTTTCAAAAATAGCTTCAGGGTAGCATCTAAAGAAAATGACACGATACAAGAAAAAGTTGTACACACCAATTGCCCTGAACGATTCTATCGCTTTTCTGTCAACTAACTCAAAAAGTAAGGTACAATGATTATTTCAATTGTAAATCATAAAGGCGGAACAGGCAAGACCACCACCACAGTAAACCTTGGCTCTGCCCTAGCAAAAGAAGGTTGTAAAGTTCTGTTGATTGACTTTGATGCGCAGGGCAATCTTTCTTACTCTTTAGGTCTTACCGAGTTTAAAAACAGTATCGCCCACGTGCTCTTAGGCGAATGCACACTTACACAAGCGACATACGCTAGCGAAAATCTCTTTCTCATACCTACAAATCATTCATTGGCCGATGTTGAAATTTCGATTGCAAACAGCACCGATCGCTTTGGGTATCTAAAAGATGTGTTATCAACGGAGTTGGAGTATGACTATGTACTGATTGATTGCCCCCCGTCTCTTTCGCTGCTCAGTGCAAACGCGTTAATGGCTTCGCACGCTGTAATCATTCCCATGCAAATGGAAGTGCTGGCGGTAAAAGGCCTGGAGATGATGCTGGAAACAATTGCCAAAGTAAAATCAACGCTGAATCCAAGTTTGGAAATACTTGGCGTATTGCCGGTAATGGCAGATGTGAGAAAGAATTTATACCGCGAAATAGTGGAATATGTAAAAGAGAATTTTCAGGTGCCTATTTTCAATTCATCAATACGTGCTTGCGTAAAAGCTGCAGAAGCACCCTCATTTGGCAAGAGCGTACTTGAGTATGCACCACTTTCTACAGCCGCTACCGATTATACTGCCTTTGCCCAAGAAGTTATTCATTGTACTCAACTCGTAAACCCCAATTAACAATGGCGATAGGAAAAAACTTAAAAAAGGAAACAGTATTACCTACCCTGGTAAGTGATGCAGAGCCAGACGTTACTCAAGTAGTGAGTAATGAAACAGAAATTCAAAATGATAGTGTACTTAAAACAGAAACATTCTCCACTAAAACAACTAAAAAAATGAGTAAAAATTTGTATCAAGACAAAGCGAATGGTGCCGAAGGTGGCGCTGAGGAACCAACCATAGGATTAGAATCTAAACTCGTAGCCGAATTGCAAGAGCGGTTAAAAAGCCAAGACGTTAAATTAATGGAGGGCGAAGGAGTAATGCGAGCAATTAGTTCAACGAATGCCTTTATTGAATTTTTACCGGATGGAACAATCATTAAAGCCAATGACCTTTTTCTAGGTGCGCTTAAATATAAATCTGGCGAAATTGAGGGCAAGCATCACCGAATTTTTTGCGAAGCAGCATATGCTAATTCAAATGCATACGAAAGGTTTTGGGAAGATCTGCAGGATGGGAAGCCACAGGTGGGTGAGTTTAAACGAATTGCCAAAGATGGCTCAGAGGTATGGATTCAAGCCAGCTACACCCCCGTAAAAGATGATAAAGGGAAGATTTTCAAAGTGGTAAAAGTGGCAACGGATACTACCCAACAGAAACTCCGAAACGCAGACTATGAAGGTCAAATCAATGCTGTTGGCAAATCAAATGCTGTGATAGAATTTAATATGGATGGTACTATTATCACAGCCAATGATAATTTCTTGTCAGCATTAGGCGGCTATTCGTTAAACGAAGTTAAAGGAAAACATCACCGTATGTTCGTTGATCCAACCTACGCGCGTGGTGCAGAATATGCAGACTTTTGGAGAAGCCTTAACAATGGAGAATTTATGGTAAGCACATATACCCGCATTGATAAGCGTGGAAAGGAAGTGTATATCCAGGCATCCTATAATCCTATCGCTGATTTGAATGGCAAGCCGTTTAAAGTTGTTAAATATGCATTGGATATGACCGAGGTAATTCGGGCGATCAAGGGCATGTCTACAGGTGATTTGACCTACCGCTGTAACACCGCGGTGGACAATGGAGGCTTGACGGCAGAAATAAACAAAGCGTTCGATAACCTCACCTCTGTACTTAGTAACATTAGTCAGGCATCGGATGTGGTTGCAAAATCATCTGACTTATTGCAAAAAAAAACAGACGATATGAAGCGCAGCACTGGCGAGGTGGCTACTGCCATTTCTCAAATGGCCAAAGGCGCTCAAGATCAGGCATCTCGCACAGACGAATCTTCTAAGCTGATCAATCATGTGATGACCTCGTCCAATGACATGGAGAAGAAATCGAACGTTATCAACAAGGCCGCTGAAAAAGGATTGGAAAGTTCCAACCAGGGAATGAAGACCTTGAGAATACTGGTAGATAATATGAATGGTATTAAGGATTCAGCAAGTCAAACTTCTCAATCGATAAATGTATTGACAAAGCGCACTGAAGAGATTGGCCGCACGCTGAAAGTAATCACAGACATTGCGAGCCAAACAAACTTATTGGCCTTAAATGCCGCCATTGAAGCCGCCCGCGCAGGCGATGCAGGCAGAGGATTCGCAGTAGTTGCAGAAGAAATCAGAAAGCTGGCGGAGGATTCACGCAAGTCGGCAGTAGAAATTGAGAAGATCATTGGTGATGTTCAAAAAGATACACATGCCGCAGGCAAAGCCATTGAAACGATGGAAGGCAGTGTAAAAGAAGGAAACAAGTCCAGCGTAGAAGCAGAAGTGATCTTCAAAGAAATAGCCAAATCAACAGAAGAAACATTCGGAGCATCGAAGGAAATTCAAGTAGCCACCAGCGCACAGAAAGAGTCAATCGGCACGGTGGTTAAAAACTTTGAACAGATTGTGGTGGTATCCGAAGAAACGGCAGCAGGCACACAGCAAGTGGCAAGTTCAAGCCAGCAGATGAGCGCAGGCATGTTGGAAATTGCAAAAGCAGGAGATGAACTGTCGGCAGTTGCTGCTGAGTTGCAAGCGGGAATACAACAGTTTAAAATTAATAAGTAAGACTATTGGCTCAAGTGCTGTCCTTATCAACAATAGAGGAAGGATAGCACAAGCTGCCAACTAGTAACAAATTTATTCTTAATCTTTAACGCAAATCAGTCATGGCAGAAAATACGAAGACAAATGCTACCACAAAAGACGGTGCACATCACACGCTTCAAATAGTAGTTTTTAAATTGGGGCAAGAGGAATACGGACTACACATCGATCAAATCAAAGAGGTAGTGATTACACCAAACATAACACGCATGCCGCAAACGGCTTCCTTTGTGAAAGGGGTAGCTAACATCCGCGGCAACGTGATTGCCATCTTTGATTTGGAGGATCGCTTTAAGCTAACACGCGCTGAGGATCAAACAAATGGAAATAAGTATACGCTGGTAGTAGAAAGCGAAGACATCAAGTTGGGCTTGTTGGTAAATGATGTACCGAATACGGTTTCAGTGAACACTGCTGACCTGGACGAATCGGTAGGTATTATCAATGATGCCAGTACGGAAACCAATTATATTAAAGGCATCATTAAATCGGGTGACAGGCTCATCATCTTAATTGACATTTTCAAAGTGATAGATCAGGAGATGACCAACACGCTCAAGAAAGCATCCACAACCGCACTCGCAGCATGATTGAATATAAACTGAATATTGGTGATATAGCTGTGTGCGACAATCAGAATGTGACCATTACATGCGTTGGTTTAGGTTCATGTATTGGGGTGTTTCTTCAAGACCGCACCATTGGCCTTTGCGGTGGTGCGCATATTCAGCTACCAGGCGATGTGAATATGCCAATTCACGATGATAAATACTATTCGGTAAAAAGTGCCCTTGATGAATTGATAAATCAATTTAAAATCAGAGGAAGCTCAACGCAAACTCTGCGAGCAAAAATAACGGGTGGGGCGAGCGTTGTCAGATCGGACAACTCGTTTCAAACCGGGAAAAAAAATGCAGAAAGAATTACTAATGAACTTGTTCTGCGCAACATATTTATCGCAGCCTCAGATATGGGCGGCCATTTAAGCAGAACGGCAAGGTTTAACTGCCAGTCTGGAGAGTTGAATGTCCGCCATCCGGAAACTAACCAAACTAAAACCTATTAAAATAAAGGCCATGGGAAAGAGTGTATTAATTGTGGATGATTCCTTGTATATGCGTACCATTATCAAGGACGCATTAGAAGGCGTTGGATTTAATGTGGTTGGTCAAGCAGCTAATGGAGAAGAAGCCATTGATTTGGCATTTGAACTTCAACCAGATCTGATTACTCTCGATAATATTCTGCCCGATATGATCGGCACCGATATATTGAAAGTGTATCAGCAAGAAGGCTTAAAGTCAAAGATCGTAATGATCAGCGCAGTGGGTCAGGAGTCGGTAGTAAATGAAGGCCTTCGGTTAGGTGCCAAGGCATACATTGTCAAACCCTTCACCAGCGATCAATTAGTAGCTGCGATGACTAAGGCTTAGTCGAATACAAAACCATGCCAACAGCCCGCATCCGTACGATATTAATCGATGATTCTGCCTTTATGCGGAAAGTAATCGGTGACATCATCCGTAACGATGAATCGCTGGAGCTTGTGGGCATTGCCAACGAGGGGAAGACGGGTACCGCAATGGCGTTGGAACTAAAACCCGATGTAGTCATCACCGACATGGTCATGCCGGACTATGATGGCATGTATGTTGTGAAATCGGTAATGGAAAAACATCCAATGCCCATTATTTTACTCAGCTCACTTGAAAAATCGAACGCTAGAATCTTTGATGCATTGCAGTATGGTGCGTTCGAATTTATTGATAAGCCTTCTGACATGGATATTGTCCGTGGAGGAAATTATCCATTGGCAGAGTTGATTAGGATTGCTGCTCGAACAGATATCAGTATTTTAAAAGCTAGACAACTCGCACAAAAAAATAGTAATGCGCATACGTTCACCCAAACACTCAATTATGATATTGTGGTGATTGGCGCCAGCACCGGTGGGCCAAGTGCAGTTGAGTCGGTAATTAATAATCTACCCAAAAATTTAACAATACCAGTAATTGTGGTGCAGCACATGCCAGCACGATTTCTTGAAACATTTGCTGTAAGGCTCAGTGAAAATAGTCCGCTTCCGGTAAAACTTGCTCATCGGGGTGAGTCGTTGAAAGAGGGAATCATTTACTTGGCATCGGGCGAATCGAATACGCGCATAGAAAATAGTATCGTAACGGGTTCACCAATATTCACCTTCACAGATAGGAAGTTTCCTGAATACAATTTCCCTTCCATTGACTGTATGTTTGAATCCGTAGCTGATATTTATGGCGCCCGAACCATTGGTGTTATCTTGACAGGCATGGGCAAAGATGGTACTATGGGCCTTGGTAAAATTAAGAGTAAGGGCGGTTTCACCATTGCACAAGATGAAGAATCATCGGTGGTGTATGGAATGCCAAAGGCTGCTTTTGAGCAAGGTACTGTGAAGCAAGTTGTGAAATTAGGAGAGATACCGGGGTTTATTGTCAGTTGCTTGTAAAATCTAAATGAAGACAACATGAAAAATAAAGAAGAGGAGTATAAGGAAATATTTTTAGCAGAAGCACTCGAAAATTTTGAAGAAATAAATAGACTGCTCACGCACATCGAAAAAAACCCCGAGGAAAAAAGCTCCATTCATGCACTTTTCAGAATTACCCATACGCTAAAAGGAAATGCAGGGGGCATGGGATATACCGGTATTGCAGAAATGGCTCACGTGCTGGAAGACTTGTTTGGCGAGGTAAGAGATGGTAAAATAACGTTGAATACAAATATATTCGAGTCGCTTTTTAAAGCCGTAGATGTTTTAGGGAACCTGATCAACGCCATTAGGGATAACGCAGAGATAAAGTACAAAGGCATTAAAACTAAGCTGGAAGTATTGATCAAAAAGGCCACCGAGACACAGGTAGAGAATTCAGAATCATCAGCCCTAGCTGGTGCTACTGGTCTTGAGTCAAGTCCCTTCTCTCCGGAGCCAGCAATTGCTGGAACGATAGCTTTACCTGATGAAGATGAAGCCGATACTCCGGGAGAAGCGGACGCCAAGGTATCTTTCTCCGATTTGGTGCAGGTACCTGTGCGCAAGTTGGATAACCTATTGAATCTGGTGGGTGAATTGATTATTGAAAAAGATAGAATACTTGCTTCCAATGTTAGCAATGGTTTGAATGCTTCCAATGAATACGCCCGTTTAAGTCGCATTAGTTCTGATCTGCAATACTCAGTAATGGACGTTCGCCTTGTGCAAGTAGGATTTTTATTTAATAAGTTTCACCGCGTGGTACGTGATGCGGCCAGTCTTGAACAAAAAAATGTAGTGCTTAAGTTAATTGGCACTGATACTGAAATTGACCGCAACGTGCTTCAGGTAATTAGCGACTCCTTAATTCATCTTATTCGCAATTGCGTAGGTCACGGAATAGAAAGCCCTGAGGAAAGAAAGAGACTTGGTAAGTCGCCAGATGGCAATGTGTGGCTTGGCGCCAGAATTGATACGGACGCAGTTATTATTGAAATACGCGATGACGGAAAGGGATTGGACTACAATAGAATTAAAGGTAAAGCGCTGAGCAAAGGCCTAATCAAAGAAGAGCAGGTTGATAAACTTACCGAGGAAGAACTGAGTATGTTGATCTTTGAACCTGGGTTTTCAACCATGGATGCAGTAACGGCTATTTCTGGCAGGGGAGTGGGTATGGACGTGGTGAAGAAAACAATGGATTCTATTGGTGGGCTGATAAAAGTATCGAGTGAGGTTGGGCAGGGTACAACCATTCAATTAACCTTGCCCTCATCAATGGCCGTAAAATCGTGTTTACTCCTTGAACTTAGAAAAGAGGTGTATGCCATACCCCTTGCCTATACAGAGTCAGTAATATCTCTTTACAAAACAGACATACACAAAGCGGGGGGTGGGTTAGTCGCTACACACCTTGGGAAAAATATGGCTGTTGTATTTTTGAAGGATGTCTTTGATCAACAGATTGAAAAGTCAGCGTATACCACAAATGTTCTTCAAAATTCCTTTGATGCGATCCATCCGGAGCAAAAATTAGATATAGTTGTGGTCAATTTCAGCAATCGGACAGTAGGGTTCGTGGTAGATAAACTATTGCAGCAGAAGGAAATTGTAGAAAAGCCATTGATGAAGCCAGTAGACAGGATACGGTTCATAAGCGGAGTAACCATCTTGGGAAGTGGAAATGTGTGTTTAGTGTTAAATGTACCTCATTTATTGAACTTCATTTTCAGCCTTACTGCCCATGGCAAAGCGGCTAAAAATTTCACTCTAAACTAGCCTAGTATGAACAACAAACGCAGGGAAGAATTAGTCATGCATGCCATGAATACAGGCTTCAAACGGGCAGCTGACTCGTTCACTAAACTAATTGGCCAGCCAGTTCGAATCACCAACTCGGCTGTTTTGCTAGTACGGCATGGTAATGATTCCTCCTTTGTTACAGAAGAAGAAGGAGATATTTATGTGTTAACAACAGATTTGATGGGTTCGATCACAGGAAAAAGCTTCCTGGTATTTAGCGCAGGAGAAGTAATTGAAATCTGCAAAGTATTAGGAACCAAAATTAGTGGTCAACTAAGAGATGGTTTTTTGCTTGAAATCGACAACATCATTTCTGCTGCTGTCATTTCCGAACTCGCTGATAAACTTGCCACAGAAGTGTATGGCGATGTCCCTCACCTTCATCATATCAATTCCGGCAAGCTTCAGGATTTAATAAATGGCGAAGTAACGAATGAAGAAACATCCAACATATTGTTTTCAAACGCCACATTTCATTTTGAGTCTGGTGATCATGTTCATCCTCAATTTATTTGGAAATTAAATAGTAGGATATTCGATATTATTCCAGAAGAAAAGTTACTGACACAAAAATGAAGCAGAAAATAATACTTTCTCATATTTTCTTTCTTTTGGCTATGATTGGCAGTGTCTCATCAGTGCTATTAGGCGGCAGTTATTGGATGACTATAGGACTAATACTCATAGGGATGATATTGGTGGTCGTAATTTTCAGAATCTGGATGGTCTATCTGACAGGCGTTGTTAATCAATCTTCACAGGCACTAAATAGCAAACATGTAATTTCTTCAAAATGGTCTTTAGACTATCTTGATGATATAGAGGAAAATCAGGAACTAATAAAAAGAAAATTTAAGATTTCAGCAGAGCTAATTGGTAACTTAGCCAAAAATGAAGTAGCCGCTACAAGCAATGATCTTCTTGTCAATGATCCTATTGGCGAGGCACTCGAGAAGATTCGCAACGAAATGCAAAAACTAAAAGGAGAGGAAGAAAAACGAACCTGGATCAATGTGGGCCTTGCACGGTTTGGTGAAATTCTTCGCAACAAAGCTGAAGTTAATGAATACAGCCACCAAATAATTAGCAACCTTGTAAAGTATGTGCAGGCAAATCAGGGTGCGTTGTTTATCGAATATAAGGATGAAACAAACGAACGGTACCTGGAGTTAAAAGCATGCTATGCCTATGACAAACGCAAATACCTTGAGAATAAAATCTATGAGGGGCAAGGCCTACTTGGTCAATGTATGCTAGAAAGGGATATTATTTTCATAACCGATATCCCAAAAGATTATGTAAAAATTACTTCTGGCCTAGGTCAAGCAACACCTCGCAATGTTATTGTAGCTCCACTTATCTTTAATAATACCTTTTATGGTGCAATTGAGCTTGCACTTTTTGAAGTAATGGCTCCTTATCGTATTGAATTTTTAAGAGAGGTGTGTGACAACATCGCATCTGAAATAGCAACTCTAAAAAACACACAGCATACAGAGGCGCTATTGAGCGAATCAACAGTTCTTACTCAGGAGCTTCAAACTCGTGAAGAAGAAATGAAGCAAAATCTTGAAGAGCTAGCTGCCACACAAGAAGAAATGGCACGCAAGCAAGCAGAGCTTTCCGGAGTACTAAGCGCAATAGACAGCACCCTGGCAACCGCGGAATTTGAAACCGATGGAACGCTGATTAAATGCAATACCATCCTTGAACAGTTTTTTGAATCTCAACCTGATCAGTTGAAAGGAAGCCCTTACACAAGATTGATTGGTTCAGAAAATCAAATTTCATGGAGTGATATCCTATCAAGTAAAGTAAAAGCGGGCGACTTTCAAACCAAGACCATCGAGGGAAAGGACTTGTGGCTAAGCGTTACCTTTACAGCAATCATAAACTCAGCAGGCATTACGACTCGTATTCTCTGCCTGATCCAAGATATCACGCAAAGAAAGATTAAAGAAGGTGAATTTGAAAGATTGTCTCTCGTGGCAAACAATACCGACAACTCAGTAATCATTACGGACAAAAATGGCATTACTGAATATGTAAATGCGGGGTTCACCAAAATGAGTGGCTATGAGCCAAGTCAAATAATAGGACTTAAACCGGGTAGGCTATTGCAAGGATCTCTTACTGATAAAAATACCATACTGAAGCTAAGAAAAGGCATTAAAGAAGGAATTCCAATTTATGAAGAAATTCTAAACTATAACAGTAAAGGCGAAAGCTACTGGGTGTCACTCGCAATCAATCCTGTAAAG
>JABFSY010000326.1 GCA_013140395.1 Cyclobacteriaceae bacterium | reverse complement strand
GGGCAGCATTATGAGAGAAAAAAAGGAAGGCAGCGCCTTTCGACTGCACACCATACCCAGCCCCTATTTGCTATTGAACACTGGGAAAATATTAGTCTATGTAGTCGTTTGCATTTTACAATTTATGCTAATGCTGTCGGTAGGCCTTTTCATCATCCCATTGTTTGGGCTTCCGGCACTACAGTTGGGTAACACTATTCCCGGCCTCTTTACAATGGCATTGGCGACTTCATTTGCCGCTGCCGGGTATGGGTTGCTGGTGGGTACACTGGCTGCCAGTGAGCAGCAGGGCGCTATTTTGGGCTCTCTCTCAATTCTTCTTTTGTCCGCACTGGGTGGAATTTGGGTGCCCACCTACATAATGCCTGAAATCATGCGGAATTTGAGCAATTTATCTCCATTAAATTGGGCACTCGAGGGATTCTATAAATTGTTTATCCGGGGTAGCGGAATCAGCGAAATTTTAGTGCCCTCTTTACAACTAATTCTATTTTTTATTGCAACATTGGGGGTTTCATCGGCTATCCATCGATGGAAAAGACAACGTTAAGATGACCAGACCATGGACACCAAGACAATTGAATCTGACATCATTCTATTTCTAAAAAGCAATATACTGGCAGAAGAAGTAGTCATTACCCCCACCAGTGTACTGAGGGATCTAGGTGTCGACTCTTTCTCCATTGTTGAAATCATCCTTTTCATCGAAAGGAAGTACGATCGAATCGTTCCAGAACATCAATTGCTTCCGGAGAATTTTACTTCCATCCGATCTATCGCCAGCCTGGTATCACAACTTGAAAAGATTCAAATCGGCTAGCCATGGACGCAATGCCAAAGTATGATTTTCCGCGCAAAGTATTTTTGAGTGGAGCCGACTGCTTCCACTTGATGCTGGAGATCAATTCAAAAAAATATCAAACAGGCAATAATGTCATTCGAATCGTACTTCATTTCAATAATGAGGATTCGGCTTTGCCCATTCTTTCCAACATCCACCAGTCGCCATTAGTTTACTGGTTTTGTAACATTCGACTGGTAAAAGGTTTTTGGTTTCAAAAACCTCATTGGAAATTTGAAGATCAGGGTAATACCATCGAAATAAGAGAGCACAAATCCACTGCGAGTACGGGAGTACCTGTGGAAATTCTAGATCGAAAAATTACCATCGACAATAAAAGTCAGATTGAGTTTGACCTTATTCGCTATCCGAGTCAAAAGGTGGCAATCATTATTTCTTGGCACCACATCGTAATGGACGCTCGTGGCTCAAGGCTACTCACCGCACACCTTAGCAAACCGTTGCCCAGTAATGCATCTTTTTTGACCGATTTTTTTCCTGCCAAACCAAAGAGGGGCTCATTGATTAAATACATCAAAAACATGTATGAGGTCAAGCACTTTATTGAAAACTCCTCGCGTGCTCCGATTGCCACGGTCAGTCAACCGGGCATCACAAAACGAAATTTCAAGATCCAATCTATTCATTTTACGACCAGGGAGACTGAACACATCGATAAAACAGCAAAAGAAAATGGTGCTCGGTTTGGCGCCAACGCTTTCTTGTTGGCTTGTTGTGCGCACCTGGTGAACGAAATAAATAAAATGCGCGGATCAGCCGGAACAATTTGGCTACCCGTTCCTTATGACGGAAGAAAACGGGGTGGTAATGGCCCTATTGTGACAAACTGCATTTCTTTTGTGTTCTATCGATTGCCGCAAAGTGATCTCACTTCGCTACAGAAAACCGTAGCCAGCATCAACCAACAAATGTCGGATCAAATCAAAAATGATGGGCCGAAAAAATTCAACATGCTCTTGGATATGATGCGTTACTTCCCCCTTCGACTGCATTATTTTTTGAGTAATCGACCTTCGAAAGGGATGGTATCAAGTTTTTTGTACACGTCTGCCGGAGAAGATACGTGGGATACCAACCGGCTACTTACCGACTCCATTGAAGATGTTTTGATCATTCCGCCACTCGTGTTTCCGCCCGGCCTCACATTTTCCTTCTCCCGGCATAACAACACACTTCGCATGAATATTGTCTATTGCTCCAATATTCTCAAAGAAGCAGAACTAGAGGTAATGCATCGGCATATTAACCGATTCTTAGAAAGCACCGTGCATGTTGAAAACAGTTAACACTCAACTAGTAATCGTGGGCGGTGGCTCTGCGGGCATCGCTGCTGCTTTTTCAGCCGCCAAGGCAGGCATGAAAGTCAGCTTAATAGAGCGTGGTAATTATCTGGGAGGAAAGGCGACCTCTGCAGAAGTGGGCACGATTTGTGGACTTTATAAATACAGCAAAACAAATCACTCGGAATATATTGTTAGCGGATTCGTCAAGGATTTTGCGGAAGAACTAGGTCGTCTTTCGAACGAGGACCCACTTCACAACAACTTTGGTCTACATTACCTTCCTTATAACATAGATGCCTATAAAGAATTATGTGCACGTTTGATGCGAGAAAATCAAGTTGACGTTTTCTTTCAATCCGAGGTATCACATATTGAAATTTTAGGTGGTATGATCACAGCTGTTTCCATCAAAAAGAATAACAGAGAAAATCTTAGCATTCGTTGTCAAGCCATTGTTGATTGCTCTGGGAATAGCTGTGTAAGCGAGTTAGCCAACCTGCCCCTAATTGCAGATAATTATTATCAGGCAGCCGCACAAGTGTTTACCGTTCAGGGGATGGCCACTACTCCTGAACCCGTTTTAAACCTACTTCTCTTACGTGAACTGAAAAGAGGTATCACCCAAGGGCACTTAAAAGAACAACTAGAAAGAGTTTATGTAGTCCAAGGTTCTGTTAAACAAGATACTGCCAGTTTTAAATTGGCTGTTCCACTTGCTGTTACGCACGAAAAGAACAATGTTGCTGAAATCCGCGAAATGGCGGTGGAGCTGATACACGAACTGATCCTTTTCTTGGTGAAGCATGTTGGAATTTTTCGAAATGCCTCACTACTAAGTATAGCTCCGGAAGTGGGAATTCGAGTTGGTGTACGTCCGGTCGGAAGATATATTCTGAATGAAGACGATGTGTTGGGTTGCAAAAAATTCGATTCCGCGATTGCAAACGGAGCATGGCCGATTGAAGAATGGGGAGAAGGCAAGAAAGTGAAGATGCAATATTTCCAGCACGATGATTTCTATCAAATTCCGGCAGATTGCTTAAAATCAAATACGATTAAAAATCTTTTTTTTGCTGGACGAAATATATCGGCAACGAGCAGAGCTATTGCCAGTGCACGAGTGATGGGTATCTGTTTGCAAACCGGCTATGCAGCTGGGTTGTTAGCCGCTAATCTAGTTGCAAACGGTTCTGAAAAGGAGGTGATCAGCACCATTCAGAAAACTCAAGTTTTCGTCTAATTTGTCAAACAACATGTCATTTACCGTATACAAGGCACTTACGGATGCAGCAAAAAATTGGCCTACTGCTCCCGCCATTCACGATGAGTATGGCACATTAACCTTTGAGCAACTACTGTCTGAGGCAGAAGAATTAAAAGAAATGCTTCTTCGGTCAGGTATAAAAAAAGGAATGTGCATTGGAGTCATGGCCAGAAATAGCCGGAATTTTATCAGCGGCATTTTTGCAGTAGTTGGCACTGGCGCTGCTGCGATGCCCATGTCACATCAGTTGAAAAAACCGGAAGTTGACGAAATTCTGAAGGAGGCAAAATTGCACGCTATTCTGGATGATAAGCATGGAATTGTTCCTCTGGTTGGGCCGTCCATTGATGTTCATATGAAAGTAGAATCTTTTCGACTTACTTTCTCCACCACACCCGGTGAGATGGTCTTCGCACCCTTCGTTGAAAACCCTGCCTTTATGCGTTATACGTCAGGAACAACCGGAAAATCAAAGGGTGTAATCGTCTCTCATCAATCTGCGTGGGAAAGAATTGAAAGTGCCAATAAATTATTGGCTTTAAGTGTTGGAGATACCGTAGTATGGGTGCTACCGATGGCCTATCATTTTATTGTGTCGATCCTCGTGTACATCCGCTTTGGGGCAGCGATCTCAATCGCAAAAGATTGCCTGTCAAAAAATATAATTGAAATCACCAACGCGCGCCAGGGAACGCTACTC
>JABFSY010000318.1 GCA_013140395.1 Cyclobacteriaceae bacterium | reverse complement strand
TTGCCATACTGCACGTGAGCATCTAATGTATATTGAATGAGTAACGGCCTGATCGGTGTGAGAATTCCCAGTAAGAAAGTGAGTACGATGACAAAGTAAAAACGCCCTTTGTAGGGTTTTACAAACTGCATGATGCGTTTGAGAACCTTAAAATCAATGATATTTCCGCTGCTTACTTTTTCTTTTTCCATTTTCCCATTCAAGATTCAAAGTTCAAGATTCAATAAACCTAGTTTTGAATCTTGAACTTTGAACATTTCTATTTAATAAAAACGTTTTTTGGATACTTTACACTCGTCAAGTACAATCCCTCCGGGGGCACGTTCATGCCGGCCTTCTTTCGGTCTTTACCTTTTACAATTTCTTCAAACTCTTTCACTGTAATTTTTCCAGTGCCTACATCTAACAAAGTTCCTACAATCGCTCGCACCATCCCCCTCAAAAACCGATTCGCAGTGACATTGAAAACAAGCAAATCTCCTTTTTGATTCCAGTTTGCCTTTTTGAGGGTACAAATAAAGTGATTTACATCGGTCTTCACCTTGCTGAAGCACTCAAAGTCGTGTTCGCCCACTAGTAACGCAGCGGCCCGGTTCATGTTTGCCACATCGAGCGATTTGAAAAAATAATAGGCCTGACCAACCAATAGTGGATCCTTCACCCTCGTGATCTTGTATTCATACGAGCGCTCAAAGGCATCGTATCGCGCATGGGCTTCTGCTTTAACTGGTTGGATCGAGCGAATGGCGATGTCTTTGGGAAGAAGTGAATTTAACTTAATCAGCCACGTAGGTTGATCGAATTCTTTATCAACATCGGCATGAAAGTATTGTTGTACACAATGCACCCCGGCATCGGTTCGGCCGCTTCCGACTATTTCTAATTTCGTTCTGAATATTTTGGATAATGCACTTTCTACTACTTGCTGTACACCAACCGCGTTGGCTTGATTCTGCCAGCCGTGGTAGTGGGTGCCGCTGTAAGAAATTTCAAAGAAGTAGCGCATATTATTGAAGCAATTACTTGACCAGACTGCACTTTTTTTCGAGCACCGCTTTCATGGTCAAAATTTCGGATTCCATCAATTTAAAAACGGCTTTTTTCCGTGCATTGGAGTTGAGATGCAGGATCGATTCATTCAGCAGTTTTTCGCGAATGTGATTTGGCATGAGCGAGTTTTCTGACAGCTTACTTATATCTACTATTGATGTGTCCAATTCTGCCTGCACGAAATCAATCTTCGTAAAGCCTGCTTGTAGAAAATCTTTGGACGGATGCAGATAACTTTCCAAGCTGGCGTCCGCCACAATATCTTGGATATCGCCATAGCCAGGTAGCACCGCATAATAGTTCAATAGCTTTTTCTTCAATTCAAGATCTCTAAGAATTCCGAGTTTGCCACTTGATTTTAAGTCATCAAAAGCCGATAAACTTGGCTTAAAATTGAAACGAATAAGATTGATAGAATTTCTCATCGCATTGGCAACCGCTGCGCGGTTTACCTTCTCTTGCTGCAAAAGGTGAATGCTTTGATTGACCCATTTTATTCGCTCTTGATCTTCTTCATTTAATTTTTTTAATAAGGCTTCATCTTGGGTTACATCTTCCAATAGCTTGCAATAGTAAGCCTTCTCTAATTGGCGGTCTTCATAAGCTTGGTTCCACGTATTGATTTGCAATGCAATTAATATCCCAATCACCACCAACACGATTTCCCCAATAGCATAAAGTACGTAGCTTTTTACTTTTCCCGCCTTCATTGCTTTTTGCCTGATTCTTCTAAAGAATTTTATCATTGTACTAGTTCATAAATAATGGCTGCCCCTTGCCCCACGCCAATACACATGGTGGCCAGCCCATACCTTACTTTTCGCTTTTGCATTTCATGAATGAGTGTAGCGGAAATGCGCACCCCGCTACATCCTAAGGGATGTCCGATGGCAATTGCACCGCCATTGACATTTACTATTTCGGGATTGAGCCCAAGGTCATTTATACAGGCCAATGATTGAGAAGCAAAGGCTTCATTTAATTCCACTAAACCAATATCTGAAATTTTTAATCCAGCACGCTGTAACGCTTTTTGTGTGGCGGGCACTGGACCAACACCCATATAAGCTGGATCAACGCCCGCTATGGCCATCGATACAACTCGAGCAAGTGGTTTTAAATTTAATTTCTTAATTGTTTCCTCACTCGCTATTAAGCAAGCAGCTGCTCCGTCATTAATGCCAGAAGAGTTACCGGCTGTTATGGAGCCGCCTTCTTTAAAGGCCGGTTTGAGTTGTGCGAGTTTTTCTAATGAAGTTTCGCGTGGATATTCATCTTTACTAAACTCAATCGTTTCTTTGCCTTTTGCAATAGAGATCGAAACAAGTTCATTGTCAAATTTTCTGGCGTGTGCAGCGGCTGCATATTTTTGCTGCGATGCCAGTGCAAAGGCATCCTGTTGTTCTCTTGTAATTTTCCATTTTTCGGCTACGTTCTCGGCTGTTTCGCCCATCGAATAGGGGTGATATAACTTTGATAATTTCGAATTCACAAATCGCCAGCCGATGGTGGTGTCAAAAATTTCCGGTTTGCGAGAAAATGCTTCCTCCGATTTCCCCATCACAAACGGGGCACGACTCATGCTCTCCACGCCTCCCGCAATGTAAATAGAGCCATCACTATTCAATATTCCCCGGCTTGCATCCATAATTGACTGAAGCCCCGAGGCACACAAGCGATTGACTGTTACACCTCCTACTGATGTGGGTAGTCCCGCCAGCAGTAGGGCCATGCGCGCCACATCTCGATTGTCTTCACCTGCCTGATTAGCTGCCCCAAAAACAACATCTTCAATTTCAGTCGTGTTAATAGTTGGATTTCTTTCAATCAATTTCTTGATCACGTGAGCTGCCAGGTCATCCGGTCTTACAGAGGCCAATGTTCCGGCATATTTGCCAATAGGTGTTCGTAGGATGTCGATAATGTAGGCTGTTTTCATTTGGGGATTAATTTTTGGCTACAAGGTTCATGTTACAGGCCACAAGCCGACAATCTGAAGCTTGTAGCGTGAGGCCATTTTACTACTTTTGCTGCAAGTTAAATTAACCTGATTATGTGGCAAAGAATTCAAACGGTGTTTCTGGGTTTGGTGGTTGTTTGTATGGCGATATGCCTTTTTTTACCAATCGGCATTTTTGTGGATGCCACGACCGGTGATTCGCACCAGTTGTATCCATTGCATTATACTATTGTTTCTGGAGAGGCCCGATCGACCACTTATTTCCCCTACGTAATTACTGCCGTTTTAATGGCTACCGCGGCCACTATTGCGGTAATGAGCATTTTGAAATTTGAGAATAGAATTACACAAATAAAGTTGGGTACGCTTAACTCTTTGGTGCTCGCGCTTGTTATGGTGTCAATGGTTTGGTTTTTCAATCCGCTGGCAAAGAAGTTTGCCGATGGGCATTTAGGATTAAACCTATGGGGAACATTCGCTGCCGTAGCCTTCAATTGGGTTTCCTTGCGTTTTATTCGCAGGGACGAAAAAATGGTGAGAGATTCAGACCGGTTGCGTTAAATCAAATTTCTCGGGCATTGTAGACTCTCCTTCGTTAAAGCTTTTTAGAGCATTCGTAAATCCAAAATCGTAAATCAAACTATATGGCTCAAACTAAACTAGGACCCAATCCTGCCAACACCATTGGCGAACTTCCATCCACAGGTACTCAAGCACCTGAATTTGTTCTCACCGCAAACGACATGAAAGATGTTTCGTTGAAAGATTTTGCTGGAAGGAATGTGGTGCTGAATATTTTCCCCAGTATCGATACTAATGTGTGCGCCACGTCTACACGCGAATTCAATAGACGCGTGGCTTCTATCGATAACACTGTGGTTCTTTGCATTTCGAAAGATCTGCCATTTGCCATGAAGCGCTTTTGTGGGGCAGAGGGAATTGACAAAGCCATTACCGTTTCTGATTTCCGCAGCCGTGGCTTTGGTAAAAATTATGGAGTAGAATTGTTAAATTCTGCTTTTGCAGGATTGTTTGCCCGTGCCGTGGTGGTGATTGACGGCAATGGAAAAGTAAAATACACTCAGTTGGTTCCCCAAATC
>JABFSY010000508.1 GCA_013140395.1 Cyclobacteriaceae bacterium | reverse complement strand
TCCAGGATTTCAAATTGCTGGGCGTAGCTTTCCCAGGAGAAGAGGAACAAAACAGACAGTAAAACCAACTGTTTTAGCATAACAAAGCAATTGCAAGTGAAAACTACGAAAAAAAAAGCTTCATTTTACCGTAGCGCTAAAAATAATTGGGTGGAAATACAATTTGACATATTATCAAATCGTTACGTGCGTCTTTTAGTTACTACCTGGCTTTTGGTGGGCTTTTCTTTTCTTCGCCAGGCAAATCCTTTCAATGTTCTGTCCTCCTTTTTTAGCTCATGAATGGGAATCAGCTGGGCATCTGGCTTTACATAAAAACTAACATTGTTGACTCGGCCTTTTAAAAAATTGATTCTCATGTTACTGCAGATCATCTTATTCATACCCATTGTGATCATTAGCTTGAGAATCATACTATCTGTTTTGATCAGCTCTTTTTCTTCTAGGGCATAATAAAGGCTTTCGCCATTTCCTTGTACCGAAACGTGATCAATATTCTTCCGATCAAAATAGGCTGTCATCTTTCGACCTTTTATTTGATTGAAGTTGCCGATAGAATCTTGCGAAATGACAAACGAATTGTTAACCATATAGATCCGGTCAATCTTTTTATTCTTCAACAAAATCCGAATCGAGTCTGCCGTCATCTGGTTGTCGTCTGACCACAGAATCGGTTGGTGATACAAATGGAGCGTTGAGTCCGCTGCCACATAAGCAAGCGAATCGGCCGAACCCTGCATATTGGTTTTAAAAATCTTCACCTTGTTGTAAGCCAATAATCTCTTCTTCTTTGGATTGGTACTTTCAATAGAGACAAGCGTATCCGCAGAGAGGAAAAGAGTATCTCCCTGATCATCAATCTTGGTGACATAGGCGTTGCCATATACTTTTGAAATGCCCCTTTTCTTGTCATAAAATCCATCATCACCAAAAATGGTGAGCTTTTCCTCTTTGGAAACCATTGACACACGCCCCTTTGAAGTGTAAAACTTTTTAACATCGTCCAAAAAGTTCTGATCACCTTTCATTCGATAAGAGGTGGTTTCAAACTCCCCTTGTTCCAATAGCGAAAGCTTTTGAACGGTATTATAAGTGCCGTTTTTGTAGAGTGCCTTTTTACCATCCTTTCCCTTGACAATAGTGGTGTCTCGAAAATAAATGACACGCGTCTTTGAGTTGTATTGAAGGGTGTCGGAGGTAAGTGTGTAGTCGGGGTTCACTCCTACCACTTCTGACTTAAAAGACGCCAGATTTACCGGAATGTCGTAGTAGCCTTTCTTACTGGTTAGTGTATTGGTAGTATCCACCAGCTTGCCTCCGTTGAAATAGCGGGCTTCGTTTTTGATGCGATAGTAATCCAAGAAATCCGTATAAAGCCTCGCGATTCCGAGTTTTACGAAAACGACCTTCTTACGCAGTTTGGCAATTTTTTTATTCCCATCATAGGAAAGGCCCAAAGCGGTGATATCTACCGAGTCGCCCTCTGTAATGTGCACCCTTCCAAACGCATCCAACTGATTTTTAGAACGGAAGAAATGAGCGGAATCACAGTATATAGTGGTTGTATTCTGTTCGAAAATCACATTCCCAACGAGTCGATCAAAACGCTCACCATTGCGAATACTACCAAATGCATTGTCGGCCTGTTTCAATTTCACTTTTCGCTGCGCAAATGCCTCGCCAGCTACCATCAGGGCCAGCAGCCATAAAAAGAAAAATGATTTTGAAGCGAATTTTGACTGCCGTTGACTCATCTCATTCTACATTTGTGTCGTGCTTCGCCCATTTCTTACTCATATTGAAAAGCTGTGCAAAACTACCGATAAAATTCTTTTGGCCGTAAGTGGCGGAATGGATTCGATGGTGATGCTCCATTTGTTTCTTCAAGCGGGGTTCTCCGTTGCGGTGGCTCACTGCAATTTTCAACTTCGTGGCGAGGAGTCGGATGAAGACGAGAATTTCGTAGCGGCCAAATGCGAAAAGTGGGGTATTCCGTTTCATAGTATCCGGTTCGATACCAACAACTATGCCATCCAGCACGGGCTGTCCATACAAATGGCGGCACGAGAGCTACGCTACAATTGGTTTCACCAAGTGAAGGAAAAAGAAAACGCAGACTGGATTGCTACTGCCCATCATTTGAGTGATTCCGTTGAAACCGTTTTATTAAATCTTACAAGAGGAACCGGTTTGGATGGCCTGGTAGGAATCGCTCACAAAAATGACTTTGTGATTCGCCCGCTGTTATTTGCGACTCACAAAGAAGTAGCCAATTATGCTGCTGAAACCGGAGTAATCTGGCGTGAAGATCGAAGTAATGAAACGGATGATTACCAACGCAATTTCGTTCGCCATCAGATTATTCCAAAGCTCGAGCAGATAAACCCGGCCTTTGAGCAATCTATTGCAAAGATGGTTGAGCGATTGTCGGGAGACGGAGCGATCTTAACACAGGCCATCGAAGTTTGGAAAAAGCAGTTTCAGAAAAACGAAAACGACAAAGTTATTCTGGCAAAGAAGGGTTTTGAGCCAAATTTGGACGACTCCTACAACTCGGCTCTGCTGTGGAGAATTGTGCGCGGGTTCGGCTTTCATTTCGATCAGTGCAAAAAAATAGTGCACGCACTAAATGGCCAGTCCGGCAAAAAATTCCTTTCCACCAGCCATCAATTAGTGGTAGATCGCGAACTCTTGATTTTAGCGCCTCTTTCATCTGAATTAGCTGAAGTGACTATTGACGAGGGTCTAGTTAATGCATACTTGGGAAACAAGCAGCTCACCTTTTTGACTACCATTAACGGCAGTTCCTTAAATAGTAAAGAGAATGCGACTATGTTGGATAGAGCCTCCATTCGTTTCCCGCTTATTTGGCGAAAGTGGAAAGCGGGAGATTCATTTTTTCCTTTGGGAATGACTGGGCGGAAGAAAATCAGTGACTTTCTGATCGACCAGAAGGTGTCATTAATTGAGAAAGAGGCTATCTCGGTATTGGAATCGGCTGGGGAAATCGCCTGGGTGGTAGGCTACCGCATTGACGACCGGTTCAAAGTAAAAACGACTACCGAACATGTCTTGCTTATCACGATAGCATAACTGAGTCAACGGTCTTCAAAATTTTGTCAATTGTTTTTCTTATTGAGCCATCGATTAATAACTTCGTGCCCTGATTTCACACCAACTAATACACCCCATATGAAAATCACTGTTGTAGGAGCCGGAAACGTAGGAGCCACTTGTGCTGATGTGCTGGCTTATAAAGAAATTGCTAACGAGATTGTATTAGTAGACATCCGGGAAGGGTTTGCCGAAGGGAAGGCACTTGACATTTGGCAAAAAGCCCCTATCGATTTGTATGATAGTCGCACGATTGGCTCCACCAATGATTACACCAAAACTGCTGGTTCAGATGTGGTCGTAATTACATCCGGTCTTCCCCGTAAGCCCGGTATGACGCGTGATGACTTGATTGGTACGAATGCCGGTATTGTTAAGTCGGTTACTGAAAACGTGGTGAAACACTCACCCAACGCAATCATTATCGTGGTTTCAAATCCGCTCGATGTCATGACCTATCAGGCACACTTGACATCAAAGTTGCCACGCTCGAGAGTAATTGGAATGGCCGGGATTTTGGATACGGCTCGTTATAGAGCGTTTTTAGCAGAAGCTTTAAATGTTTCGCCAAAAGACATTCAAGCCATGTTATTAGGAGGACATGGTGATACGATGGTGCCGCTACCACGTTACACAACGGTAGGTGGAATACCTGTAACAGAACTAATTGCGAAGGATAAATTGAACGCCATCATAGAGCGTACAAAAGTGGGTGGTGGTGAATTAGTGAAACTAATGGGCACCTCGGCTTGGTACGCACCCGGTTCAGCTGCCGCGCAAATGGTAGAGGCAATCGTAAGAGACCAGCGCAGGGTATTGCCTGTGTGTATGCAGTTGGATGGCGAGTATGGAATTAAAAATTGTTACTTAGGTGTTCCCGTAATTTTAGGAAAGAATGGGGTAGAAAAAGTAATTGAGTTGGATTTGAATAGTGATGAGAAAGCACTGCTAGAAACCAGCCGCCAACACGTGAAAGAAGTAATGGAGGTATTGGATAAGTTGCCAAAATAGTTTTAAAATTTTTAACACAAAGGCACAAAGACACTACGTTTTTGTGCCTTTGTTTTTTTAGGGGTGATACCTAACCAACAAGAAAGAACTATCCAATTGAATCATGAATCTATAAAGAAAAGTAAGATGCTCAAAGCCGCTCTAACTGTTCTACTTAGCATTCAAATTGGATATTCTCAAGTCATTATCCGGGGAAAAGTAGTTAAACAATCGGACAAGAAACCGATTGCCTTTGCTAACATTGGGATTGTAAACACCGGCATTGGCACCATTTCCAATGAAGACGGATCATTTTCATTAAAAGTACCAACACCAAATTTGAAAGATACGCTGCGTCTCTCCGGGATTGGTTTTATCAACAAAAATATTCCTATTCAGTCTTTTCTCACCCAAGAAGTAATCGTTTATCTAAAGGAGCACGTAACCCTTTTGAATGCAGTCACCGTGATATCAAAAAAAGATGATAACAAAACATTTAAATTGGGGAACAGGAAATCTAGAGGGGGAACACTTGAAACCGACACGATTTATGCGGGTTCTGCAACGGCCCTTCTGATTGAAAACAAAAACCCATTTCAAAAAGAACTTTTGTTTCCAGTCTATTTACAAAATGCAAGCATCCGAATTTTCAGGAATAATTTGCCATCTTTTAAAATGCGTGTTCGCCTATATTCAGTTGATAGCATTACAAAATCGCCCGGTGAAGACCTTTTGAACAAAAGCATCGTGCTTGAATCTACGATGCGAAATGGTTGGTTGACTTTTGACCTTTCTGAATTCAAATATTTAATCGACAAACCATTCTTCATCGCCTTTGAACATATTCTCACAAAAACAGATAGAGACCAAATTGCTAAAGGCTATCATGATTTTATTAAAAAGCACCCCAACAGATTACGAATTGACACGATTGTTTTTGAGGGTAAAAAACAGGTGCGCCAGCAACTTGGTTATGGCGGCATTGATTTGCCTGGGACTTTTATTGGTATTGCACCTAGCGAATCGGCAAGCAAGTTGTTTAACTGCTATACCCGAAAAACAAGTTTCGACAAGTGGGAAAAAGTAAGAGGAATTTTAGCTGCTACGGTAACGGTAAGCAATCAGCCAGCTCAATCAAAATAAGATTACGACTTTCTACCCAGATAAATAATCTCAGCTTTCTGCAGCCCATACCTGTCACTTTGTGAAAAAGCAAAATCATTTTCCTCCGCTTTCAACCCACTTCTTTGAATCCGTTTTGAATAATCTTTTCCAAACATTCGCACGTGATCATCTTGGCCAAAAATCTTTTCGCGCTCGCGCGGATCAGTAATAGAATTGTCTTCGAAGGTTACATCCGGCACAGGTGAAAAGAACGGCACTTGTAAAATTGCCCACCCGCCTGGCTTTAAAACTCGTTTGATCTCACTCATGGCCTTTATGTCATCTTTGACATGCTCGAGTACATGATTGCACAACACCACGTCAAAATGATTTTCCCCGAAGGGAATTTCATGGATGTCCATTTTTACCTTGGCTAAGGGAGACTCAATGTCCGCAGTGATGTAGCCTTCACCATGTTGGGCTTCAAAGGGTTTCATGAAGCAATGCTCGGGGGCTATTTGCAACACCTTTAACTTTTGTTGAAAGAAATTAGTTTTTTGCTGAAGGTAAAGCCATATCAAACGGTGTCGTTCGAGGCTCAAACAGCCAGGGCAAAGCGCGTTGGGGCGTGGGTTAATTCTGCCGTAGGGTAAAAACTGTCGGTAATGATTTTTGCAAATCGGGCACTCCACCTGGTTACCCATATAGAAAATACCTAGCGCCTTGAGGCCTACCCCACTAAAAAGTTGAAGGTATTTGCGAGGAACAAACCGAATTAGCAGAGAAATTAACTTCTTCATTGGCGCAAAGATAAGTTTCTGGCAGCATTTTCAAGTTGGATTCGGCTCAAGTAGCCCCCGAACCGCAGCAAAGCAAGAACCTTTCAAAATCTCATGCGTAATAGCCTGATATTTAAACCCCTAAATTCGTATTTTTGCAGCCTAATCGTTATCAATTATGCCAGGATCCGAACTGTTTGGAATAGAAGAGCGCAAAGAGGTAAATGATGTCATGGAAACGGGCATCCTCTTCCGCTATAACCACGATGCACAGCGCAACAATATTTGGAAAGCCCGCGAGTTTGAGGCAGAAGTAAAAAGGGTAACAGGCGCAAAGTTTGCCCACGCAGTATCGAGTGGCTCTACGGCCGTCTCGTGTGCATTGGCTGCCGCAGGCATAGGTGCCGGGGACGAGGTAATCGTGCCTCCCTTTACCTACATCGCTTCGGTAGAGGCGGTTTTGTTTGCTGGCGGGTTGCCGGTGTTTGCCGAGATTGATGAGTCGCTTTGCTTAAGTCCAGAGGGAATTCGCGCAGCTATCACTCCAAAAACGAAAGCGATCATGCTCGTGCATATGTGCGGTGGCATGGCCAAGCTGGATGAGATCTTGAAAATTTGCAAAGAACATAACCTTACGCTGATTGAAGATGCCGGCCAGGCTTTTGGCGCCTCTTACAAAGGCACTTCGGTAGGCTTGTTTGGGAAAACCGGTTGCTACTCTTTTGACTTTTTCAAAATTGCGACCTGTGGCGAAGGCGGTGTGATGGTGACCAACGATGAGCAAGCTTATCGCCATGCCGATAGTTTTTCAGATCACGGCCATGACCACGTAGGCAATAACCGCGGAATGGAAAATCATCCGATCGTGGGCTTCAATTATCGCATTGGAGAAATCAACGCTGCCATTGGATTGGCGCAGACGCGCAAGGTGCCGTTCATCCGCGAGAAGAATCGCGAGCACAAAGCGATACTTACAAAAGAATTATCAAAAATTGAAGGAGTGAGTTTCAGCACGTTGGCAGATCCTGCCGGTGACTCGGCCACGTTCCTAAATATTCTGATGCCCGATACTGAAGCGGCTAAGCGCACAGTGGATGAATTCAACAAAGCGGGTGTTGGTGGTTTTAATTATTGGTTTACGAATATGTATCATTTCATCAACCAATGGAATCATTTGCGCGATTTAAAAACGGCAGCTAAACTTCCGATTCATATCCTGGGCGCTCCGCAAGACTATAACAACTTGCATTTACCAAAGTCGCAAGAAACCGTTGGTCGATTGATTTCATTTGGCATCCGCTGCACGTGGAAAGAGGAAGAAGTAAAAGCATTGGCACAAAAAATTTCTGGTTGTATTAAAAACGCATTAGCTCCAGTACATGCATAAAAATTTTAAAGGAATTGAAAAGACCGTATTTGGTCGTGGTAGTTTTAACCAGTTAGGTGAAATTGTAGAAACACAGCGTCATCAGAACGATGGGTTTATGCTATACCTGGCCGATAACTATTTTAAAGGAAAAGAACTGGCGAATCGGATCCCAATGAAAGCGGGTGATACTATTATGTATATTGATGTAGATCAATTTGAGCCCACCACCCAACAAATCGATTCGATTCGTGACTCCGTCAAAAAGACCAGAGGGGTTCCTGCGGCTGCCATTGGAATCGGAGGTGGCTCCATCATGGATATTGCCAAAGCTGTTTCGTTGATGTTTACCAATGAGGGTTCTTCGCAATTGTATCAGGGACTAAACTTGATCAAGAAGCCTGGCATCTATCACATAGGCGTACCAACGATCTCTGGCACTGGAGCCGAAGTATCCATGACTGCAGTGCTCACGGGCCCCGAAAAAAAACTAGGATTGAAATGCGAATGGACTGTCTTCAATCAAGTAATACTGGATCCGGATTTGATTGCAAGTGTACCACGCAATTGGTGGTTCTACACCGGCATGGACACTTACATCCATTGCATCGAATCTGAAAACGGAACGCTGAATAATGCATATAGCCACGCCTATGCTGAGCAGTCACTAAAACTTTGCAGAGAAATTTACTTAGGCGACAAGAGCGGACAGACTGCAGATAATGATGATAAACTGATGGTGGCTTCGCTCATGGGTGGCTTGAGCCTTACTTATTCTGAAGTGGGTGTTTGCCATGCTTTGTCTTATGGCCTTTCAAAGATACTAGGCACCCGCCATTGTTATGCGAATTGTATTGCATTCAACCATCTCGAAGATTTCTATCCAGAAGGTGTGAAAGAATTTAAGACAATGATTGCCAAGCATAAAATTGATTTGCCGCAAGGATTATCTAAAGATTGGACAGACGATCAGATCACTAAGATGGCGCATGTATCCTATAACCTTAGCCACATGTGGAATCATGCCATTGGCAGTGATTGGAAAGAGAAGGTGAGTATTGAGAGTATTGAGAAGCTTTTTAGAAGACTTTAATTTCACGCAAAGACGCTTTAAATCTCACGCAAAGACGCTAAGGCGCAAGGGATACAAGTATGACAGAAAATGAATTGTCCAAAGTAATAGTTCATTGTTGTTTCAAAATACATTCCACGCTAGGGCCAGGGCTTCTTGAATCGGTGTATGAGGAATTACTTTCATACGAACTTAAAAAAGAAAGCCTAGTCTTCAGTAGGCAACAAGGCATACCATTAGTTTATGATAATGTCAAACTAGACCTTGGTTTTAGTTCTGATATTATTGTAGAGAACAAAGTAATCGTGGAGATCAAATCAGTTGAGTTAATTGCGCCTGTGCATCAAAAACAATTATTAACCTACTTGCGAATTACAGGAATTAAGTTAGGATTGCTGGTTAACTTCAATGAAGCACTGATCAAGGATGGAATTCAAAGAATTGTAAATGGGCTATAAACAATTCTTGGCAATATTATGAGCTTTGCCCCTTAGCGCCTATGCGTGAACCATGTTTCAATTCAAACAATTCTCTATCGAAGACGATCGCTGCGCGATGAAAGTAGGGACAGATGCCGTCTTGTTAGGGGCGTGGGTTGACGTTTCAAAAGCAAAGAAAATCTTGGATGTTGGTACGGGATGCGGGATAATCGCCCTGATGCTTGCTCAACGTACAGAACGAGATGTTTGGATAGAAGGCATTGAAATAGAAGAGCAGGATGCCATTCAAGCTGCAGAAAATAGTAGCCTATCACCTTGGAAAAATCGAATAAAAGTAACTCATCAATCTTTGCAAGAGTTCAAGGACATTGAATCTTTCGATTTGATCGTCAGCAATCCGCCCTACTTCATCAATAGTCAATTGCCCCCATCGACAGATCGCGCAAACGCAAGACACACCCAAACATTAAGTTATCAAGAGTTAATCGATCATTCTATCAGGCTATTAAACAAAGACGGAAGATTAGCTGTTGTGCTTCCTTATGCTGAAGGAAAAAATTTTGTAAATCTTGCCTCTTTGAGTGGATTGATTTGTATACGTCAGCTAGCGTTTTATTCCCGTGAGGGCAAGCCTCAGGAACGCTGGCTATTTGAATTTTCTTTGATCCATGCTCGATTGAAAAACGAAAAGTTGGTGCTACACGGAGCGGGTGAATCTTGGTCTCCTGACTACCAATCGCTCACAAAAGCCTTCTATTTAAAGCTATAGTTCTGACTAGGCCGCTCATAAAAATTCTACATCTCAGGTTCTCAAAAACAACTATCATTGCAAAAATTTTTGTATTCATGGGTCGTTTGTTGTTTTTGCTTCTGGTGTGCTCGGTCCAAGTTTGGGCCCAACTACCCGGACTAAACATAAAAAAAACGGCTGAACGGATAGTCGTGGATGCCGAAATGAACGAGGCGGTTTGGAGAGATGCCGAAGTAGCCAACCACTTCAAACAATTTTTTCCATTTGACTCGTCCTACGCACAAGCCCAAACAGAAGTTCGCATGACGTACGATGATAGCTTCATCTACTTGTACGCCATCCTGCACAGCAAAGAGACAGACACCTATGTGACCCCTTCGCTTCGCAGAGATTTTAGAGGCGAAGCAAATGATTCTTTTGTCGTTCAATTCGACACATTTAAAGACAACACAAACTCTTTTCAGTTTGGAGTAAATCCCTTCGGAGTGCAACGTGAGGGGCTAGTAGCAAATGGTGGAAGTGGAGCGCAGTCGGACCTCTCATTAAACTGGGACAATAAATGGTATTCAGAAGCAAAAATACTGGATGGCAAATGGGTGTGTGAGTTTGCCATTCCGTTTAAGTCACTAAGATATAAACACGGGCTAAGTTCATGGAATGTTAACTTCTACCGAATCAATAGCGCCAATGCCGAGCGTTCGACCTGGGCGCCCATCCCAAGAAATTTCCCGTTGATTTCGCTGGCATTCACCCGGCCATTAATCTGGGATAAACCACTTGATAAACCTGGATCAAATATATCCCTGATACCTTATGCTGCAGCTCGCATTAATCAGAATTTTGAGAAAAATGAACCACAGAGCGATAGCTTTGCGTGGGGCGGAGACGCGAAAATAGCAGTAGGCCCTGCCCTAAATTTAGATTTAACTATTAACCCGGATTTTTCGCAGGTCGAGGTAGACCAACAGGTAACTAACCTAGACCGGTTTGAAATTTTCTTTCCGGAGCGGAGACAATTCTTTTTGGAGAACGCAGACTTATTCTCAGACTTCGGTGGCGAAGGTATGCGGCCTTTCTTCTCAAGGAGAATTGGAGTTACCCGCGATCAAAACACGGGACAGAACATAGAAAATCCAATCTACTTTGGTGCCCGACTAAGTGGAAAGGTCAATAACAATTTGCGGGTGGGGCTGCTAACGATGCAAGCGGGTCAAGACAGAAACAACAATCTGCCCTCCACTAACTATACCGTGGCAACCTTTCAGCGAAAGATCTTTGCCCGATCAAACATAGGAACGATTTTTATCAATAAGCAAGCATTTCAAGACTCGATAGGCGCTGATTTTCTGGTTAGCCCGCAAAAGTTCAATAGGGTGATTGGCTTAGACTACAATCTTGCGAGCAAAGACAACAGGTGGAATGGGAAATTTTACTATCACCGTTCACTTACCAATAACCAAACTGACTCTGCATTCGCCATGTCTGCACGCTTGGCTTACAATACGTTGCGATGGGAGGTATCCGGTACGGCCATGAATATTGGTGCTAACTACAATCCCGAGGTCGGCTTTGCTCGAAGAAAGGACTATTTGAGACTCGCTCCTACAGCTTGGTATAACTTCTATCCACAGTCCAGAATTATCAACAACCACGGGCCTGGCCTAGATTTTGACGTTATCGGAAATAAAAAATATGGAATCACCGACTACGATTTTAACTTCATGTATCGTATTCGGTTTCAAAGCACTGCTCAGTTCAATATTCGCCTTCGTCAGGAGTATGTTTATCTTTTTAGTGCCTTTGACCCAACCAACACAGGCGGTTTGGAGCTTGCCAATGGAACTGACTATACAAATAAAGTGGTGGTAGCAAGCTACTTCTCAGATGCTCGAAAAAAGTTTTTCTTCGATATAGCAACCCGCTCTGGAGAGTACTTCAACGGAAATCGGTTAAATTTTTCCGGGACTATTAACTACAGAGCCCAGCCTTATGCAGTCCTTTCGGTCAATTACAGCTACAACAAAATCAACCTTCCCGCACCCTATAAGAGTGCCGAATTGGTACTTGTAGGCCCTCGATTTGATATTACCTTCTCGCGCAATGTTTTTTGGACCACGTTTGTCCAGTACAACAACCAAATCAATAACGTAAACATTAACTCCAGACTTCAGTGGCGGTTCCGGCCAGTTTCCGATCTGTTCATCTCCTATACAGACAACTACTTTGCCAGTGACGAACTAAAAGATGGTATTCAGTACCAAAGCTGGCAGCCAAAGCTCCGCGCAATCGTCCTCAAATTTACCTACTGGCTAAATTTATTGAAATATTTCTCTCTCTTTATCAGGTAGTTACAAAAAATAAAATACATGTTTAAACATATATTTTAGAACTTCCGTTATACTTGCACAAAACAAACAAAACCATGAAAAAATTTAACACACTATTACTCGCACTATTAGTAGCCGGGACGGTCTCTGCTCAAACGTGGACATTGGATAAGTCGCACGCTAAAGTAGGCTTTGGCATTACTCACCTCATGATTTCTGATGTAGAAGGTGCTTTTAACTCTTTCGATGCGAAACTAACTTCTTCAAAAGAAGACTTCAGCGATGCAGCCATCGAATTTACTGCTGATGTAAACAGCATCAACACAAATAGCGAAGGTCGCGACAAACATTTGAAGAATGAAGACTTCTTCGATGCACCAAAATTTGGAACCCTGACCTTCAAAGGTAAATCTCTGACTAAAGTTGAGGGCAAAAAGTATAAGTTAGAAGGTGACCTAACAATGCATGGAATTACTAAACCAGTAACACTAGATGTGATCGTAAATGGTCCTGTTGCTCATCCTTTCAATAAAAAGACAGTGGCTGGATTTAAAGTTTCAGGAACTGTTAAAAGAGGTGATTTCAATATTGGCGCTAAGTATCCAAGTGCTATTCTAAGCGAAGAAGTGATTATCACAGCGAATGCTGAATTCGCTAAAGACTAATTTAAGAATAATGAATAGAATCCACGGCTTTTTTCGAAGCCGTGGATTTTTTTTAAAGTATCACCGATGAAAATCGAAGACGAGATACAGCAACCAAAATTTCGCAATGTGCACCATAAGGTAGCTGTCAACTTGCTTTACACAGCCGCTTGGCTGGATGATCGAAATAAAAACTTCTTCAAAGAATACGGAATTACTAACCAACAATTCAATATCCTTCGAATTCTGCGCGGGCAACTTCCTAATAAAATATCAGGCGCAGAAATCAAAAACAGAATGCTGGACAAGAACTCAGACGTCTCCCGTTTATTAGATCGTCTGATCTTGAAAAAACTAGTTACTAAAAGTCAGTGTCCCAATGACAAACGTGCTGCGGATGTGCTGATAACAGAGGCCGGTCTTGATCTGCTTAAAAAAATTGATGGTAAAATGGACGAAACCGATTTAGCCGTCTTTCACCTGACAAAAACAGAGGCAACACAGTTAAGTGATTTATTAGATAAGTGTCGGGGATAAGACTTAATACACTTGACTTTAGAAGTAAGATGCCGTACAAATATCCGATACCCGGGTTATTAAATCTTCGCCAATTCCTCTCTTACAAAATCCATCAACTCCTTAATGTACTTTTTACTGAAATCAAATTTGATACCTGCCGCTTGGTAGATCTCCGGTATTGATTTCGTGTAGCCCAATTTCAAGGCATTCATATAACCTTGCAATCCTTTCTGCTTATCCAATTTATAATTTCTCCACACCGCTATCGCACCCAGTTGCGCCATGCCATATTCAATATAATAGAATGGCACTTCGTATAAGTGCAACTGTTTCTGCCATAAATAATCTTTCGCTTCTTGTAACCCAGACCAATCCGTGACTGTATCAGCAAATTGATCAAACGTTTTATTCCAGTTCCCTTTTCTGTCTTCTAGCGAATGAGTTGGATTCTCATAGATCCAATGTTGGAATTTATCAATGGTCGCCACCCAAGGTAATGTCTCAATAATGTCTTCTAATTGTTCTCGCTTGGCTCTTTTTAAGTCTTGTTCATTCGGAAAAAAGATTTGCCATTGATCCATCGATATCAACTCCATCGCCATTGAAGCCAACTCGGCCACTTCCATCGGAGGTGATTTAAAATCATTGAGTTCTAAATCTTTGGTAAGAAAATTATGAACGGCATGGCCACCTTCATGCATGATAGTTGTCATGTCGCGCATGGTGCTAGTGGCGTTCATAAAAATAAACGGCACCCCGATTTCAGCCAAAGGATAATTGTAACCACCGGGAGCTTTTCCTTTCCTCGATTCCAAATCCAGATGCCCCATCTCCTTCATGATCGACAAACATTGACCCAAATAAGGATCTAATTTGGTAAAGCAATCAATCGATCGCTCAGTAAGCTCTTTCCCATCTTTAAATGCTTTCAACGCTTCTCGACCTTCGGCATCTACTGCCTTATCCCACGGGCGAAGTTGTGAAACCCCCAATAGCTCTTTCCGCTCTTTTGATAACTCATTCAAGATGGGCACCACTTCGGATTCAATCGCTTCATGAAAATTAAAACAGTCTTTGGGCGAGTAGTCAAAACGACCGTAAGCTTTGAACATGTAATCTCTAAAGTTGGAAAAATCTGCATTCAAAGAAACCTGGTGGCGTAGCCCAACTAATTTAGAGAACAATTCATTCAGAGTGTCTTTGTCTTGCAGCCTGCGCGCAGAGATTTTATGGTAGACTTCTTCGCGCTTCGCCCGATCAGTTGACATCAAGATCACTGCCGCCTGCTGCAATGTCATCTCCTGCCCGTTTAGTTCTACCATCATGGCTCCGGAAATAGACGCATACTTTTGCGTCTCCGTGGTAATCTCCGTCATCAAGGGTATATTCTCTTCACGGTATAATTCTACTTCCTTTTTCAAGTTTCGAATCATCATGTCATAGCCAGGCTCTTTCTCAAGCTGACTCAACCAAGGAGATTCCAATGCCTTCTTATTCAACAAATCAGAATAAGGTGCTGCCTGTGGCTGAATATGTTGAACAAAATCCTGATAACTCTTTCCATATTCTTCGTTTTCGGTAAAGCAGGTCATGCGGATGTAACGCCAGCCCATATCTTCACTCAAGACAGACTCTAGTTCACTGCGATGCTGCAACCATATTTTCAAATCAGCGGCAGTTTCGATCTTTTGCTCTACCAACTTGTCCAAATAGGGTCTTAACGCCTCCCAAGTCGATACTTTGAAATTCTCAGGCAAAAATTTACGCAGGGGCCTCGTTGGCACCTCAATCACATTGTTCATTGATAGATCCATTTATGTCCAAATAAACTTTAAATTTATCACTTCAAAAACTTAATCATCAACATAATTCCATGAAGATTTATTACGCCTGTATCCTTGCAGCTTTGCTATTCAACTGTAGCCCCAAGAAAGAAGCTCAACAAACAAGCTTGACGGTTTCTTTCGAGCGTGTTAGTCCTTCGCTCGATGCGGTCATGTCCAATGAAGTAACAGTTTCGGTGATCGCCCAAGGTTATGAATGGAGCGAAGGCCCGCTTTGGTTGGAAGACAAACAAATGCTCTTGTTTTCCGATGTGCCCGCTAATACCATCTACCGGTGGACAGAAAAAGAAGGCGCAACAAAATACTTGAAACCCTCGGGGTTCACGGCACAAATATCCCACGGGGGCGAATCCGGTTCCAACGGACTCGCATTAGATGACAAAGGGAATCTGATACTTTGTCAACATGGCGATCGCAGAATAGCGTTGATGAACTCACCCATCGACCAACCAAAAGCGGAATTCAGAACGATTGCTGATAAGTATAACGGGAAGCGATTCAATAGTCCCAATGATGTTGTATCTTATAACAACAACTTTTTCTTTACCGATCCTCCGTATGGCCTAGTGAAAAACATGGCAGATTCCTCCAAAGAAATTGCATTCCAAGGGGTTTACCGCGCAAAAGCAAATGGTCAGGTGCAGCTGTTGATCGATTCACTGACTCGGCCCAATGGCATTGCCTTTTCACCCGATCATAAAAAACTATATGTTGCCAACTCCGATCCCGAAAAAGCCAGGTGGTATGAATATCAACTAAACGATTCGCTCGAAATCGTTTCAGGTAAGATTCTATTCGATGCCACTAATATAGGATCAACAGAAAAAGGCCTGCCCGATGGAATGAAAGTGGATGCTCAGGGGAACATTTTTGCAACCGGTCCGGGAGGAATTTGGATATTTAGCGGAAATGGCGAATTGTTAGGGAAAATAAAAGTAGAAGAAGCTACTTCCAATTGTGCCCTCACTGCTGATGGAAAAACACTCTTTGTAACTAACGACATGAACATTCTGCGGATTCAATTAAGAAAGTAATGGAAATAGTAATTAGCACGTTGGGATGGATTGGTTCTTTGCTTGTCATAGGGGCTTATGGACTGAATAGCTATCAAAAAATAAAATCCGATTCCCTCATTTTTCAATTAATGAATTTAGCAGGTGGCATTCTGCTGATCATTAATAG